>NZ_JADYTX010000049.1 GCF_021531475.1 Fusobacterium perfoetens
AAGTCCAATAGAATATAGGAAATTTAAAGAAAAAAATGTTGATAATTAAATTGAGTACTTGACAGGGTACAGATCAAAAGAAGTTAAAATGCTAGATAGAAAATATATGCGTCATCAGATGATAGAAAGATATCTCAAACTAAACAAACCTATAAATTAAAAAATTGGGACTACTGCTTTTAACTTGCAATAGTCCCATTATTTTTATCTTAAAATTTCAAAATTTATTTTTTCCATATCCCCCTCTTCTGAGATAATAGTCAGTTGATATTTTCCATTTCCTAATTTTAGATTTTTTTCCCTATCCCTAGTTTTATCCAAATATTTTCCATTGAGATACCAATATAGATTTTGATTTTTTAAATTTGCTATCTTTATAATCAGATCTTTTTCTCCGTCAAAATCTTTAGGAATAGTTATTCTAAGCCCATTTGTTGGATAAATAATTTTTATTCCTTTTTTCTTAGAAGCATTTCCAAAGATATTTGATACATCAAAACCATTTCTTATAAAAAAGTTTATAACCTCTATTGGATAGTTAAGAATTATTTTTTCTTTTCTATTTAGAAAATTTTTATCTCTGGAGTCAATCTCTTGCCCATTATCATCTACAAATATTTTTTTGTAGTATGGAGAAGTTCTCAAAGGTTTAGCATCGTTAGGATATAAAATCTCCTTTGATGGAATTTGATATTTTAGACGATATCCAGTTTCTTCATCTACTTTTATTTTTACAAGGTCATTTGGCTTTTGGAATTCTTTTTGTTTTTTTGGTAAAATTTTCATTATCCTAAATAAAAGATTTCCTGCACTATAAACTCCTGTAAGATTGGAGTTTCCTTCCCCTGTAAAATTTCCTACCCAGATAACTAAAGTCCAGTCAGGTGTTACACCAACTGCCCAACCATCTCTTCTTCCGTGGCTAGTCCCAGTCTTCCAAGAGATTGGATTTTTTTCTTTATAGAGAGTTTCCATTCCCGGTCTTTCTAATTTTTTAATAGTATTCAAAGTTAAATATGAGGCACCCTTTGACAGATGTCTATTTTCTTTTAAAAAATTTCTAGTTCCTACATCTATATATATAGGAGATCTGAAATCTCCAAAATTGGCAAGTCCAGAATATAATTTTCCTATCTCCTCCATAGTAAATTCTTTTGTTCCTAGTATTAGAGATAATCCATATCTTGCTGGATTGTCATCACTAAATCCCAAAACTTCCTTTAAGAAATAAAAAAACTTTTCCTCACCATACTCCTTCAAAAGCTCAACAAATGGAATATTTAAAGATTTTATCAAAGCATCTTGAATTTCAACTATTCCATAATATTTTTTATTGGCATTTTGTGGGCTAAAATTCACAAAATAAAGGGGTACATCTGGAACTTTTGAACATGGAGCAATTAATCCCTCATCAATAGCCACAGCATAAAGGAAAGGTTTTAGAAGTGATCCCGGAGATCTTTTTGCAATTATCCCGTCTACTTGTCCATTATTTTCAAAATCATAAAAATCTTGCGAGCCTATATATGATTTTATCTCAGAACTTTTATTATCTATAAGAAGTACACTTAAGTTTTTTATCCCTTGGGTTTTTAAAAAGTCTGAATAATCCTTTGATATTTTTTCTATTTTTTCTTGTAGCTCACTATCAATAGTAGTTTTTATTATTTTTTCTTTTCTCTCTTCTATAACTCTCCTTGTAAGATGTGGAGCTAAATTTTTAAAAGAGTATCTTTTATCAGGTAATGGCTCTTTCAAAGAGATTTCATACTGCCTTTTATTTATTATTTTTTTATCATAAAGTTTCTTCAGCAAAAAATCTCTTTTTTTAAGGAGTTTATTTTGATTTTTTTCCACATTCATAAGCCCTGGAGAATTTGGAAGAACTGCGAGCAGTGTAGATTCTCCCCAAGTAAGTTCATCAGGTTTTTTCTGAAAATACAAATATGATGCTGTTTTATATCCTACAATATTTCCACCATAAGGAGCGTTGTTAAGATACATTCTAAGTATCTCATCTTTTTCAAAAAATTTATCAATCTTTATAGCTTGAATAATCTCAATATATTTATTAAAAATATTTCTTTCCTTTGGCTTAAGGGATTTTGCCACCTGCATAGTTATTGTACTAGCTCCTGTTTTTCTTCTTTTTATAAGATTATCTCTTACAGCTCTTATAAGAGATGTAAAATCCACACCAAAATGTTTATAAAAATCTTTATCTTCATAATTTATCACAGATATTTTTAATTTTTCTGGAATTTCGTCGATACTTTTTAAATGCCACTGCTCATCTTTATTAAGTGAAACTCCTATTATTTCCCCTTTATCATCAAGGACAGACACACTGTATCTGTCCTCAAAAATTTTTTCTACATTATATATATTAAAATTAAAATATATATATCCACTTATTCCAAAGAGCAAAATAATAGGTAAAACTAATATTTTACAAATTTTTTTCATTATTTAACCTCTACTTCAAATCCCTTCAGATAAGCTTGATAATTTTTATCATACATTGCCTCTGCTTTTGTTCCAGGGAAATCAAATTTTCCTTTTGTTACAACATTTACCTTGATAAAGAAACTTTCATTAGAGTCATTATAACTGTCATAATCAAAGAACCACATAACTCTGTCATCTCTTATATCTTCATAATCTATATTTTCTTTTAATTTCGATAAAATCCACTCTGGATATTCTCCGTTCACTGCTCTTATATTTTCTATCTCCCAACCAGTTGGTAAGATTTGCACAAGAGCCATCTCATTTATATAGAAAGATTTTTCTTTATCAGTAGGAAGTAACTTAATTTCTAGCCAAAAACTATCTCCAGATGATAAAATTTTAGGGTCAATAACATTTCCATTGATGTCATAATAATTTCTTTCAATTTTTATATTTTTTTCTATATCTTCCATTTGATAATTTATAGGAACACCTTCCCAAGAATATTCTAAGAAAATATTATTTTCACTTCTAGAAACTATTTTTATATTTTTAGAAGTTTCAGGAATACTAGTTCCATAAATTCCATTTTGAGTTTTAAATGGTATTCTTTCGCTGTCTATTAAAATATCTCCCTCTACCTCTTGAGAAATTCCACCATTTGTTAATTTTGCAAGGGTCATCAAAGAGTAACCTAAACTTTGAGTCGATAACCATTCATCAGATTTTATCTCATTTAAAATTTCATTATATAATTTTTTATCAACTTTTCCAAAAATATTATAATAAGCACCTAAAATTATAGATTTATCACGAATATCAGAGCCATAAGAATAATTTCTAAACTCTTCATTATTGTTAATAGAAAAATCTAATTTATCTCCTATCTCTTTAGCTAGTTTTTCCTCTCCAATATTTTTATAAGCTGAGGCGATAAACCATTTGCTTATATTATTTAATTTATCAAAATAATTTTCATAAATCATATTTAATTGGCTAACCTCTGGAGTATCAGTCAATGATAAAATATAGATTGCATAGGCTCTTATATTAAAATCTACATCAGAAGATTTTGTAAGTTTTCTTGTAAAATCTCTCCATCTCTCATACATATCATTTGGTATATAATAACCTAGATTTTTTGCCTCTACTAAGAAATATCCCACATAATTTGTTGCCCAAATATCAGTTTCTCCACCAATCCAATAAGCAAAAGATCCATCATAAAGTTGGAATTTAATAAGTCTTTCTATTCCACCGTTAATATTTTTTAAAATCTCAGCTCTATTAAATCTTTGACTTCTTGTTAATCTATCAATATAAATTTGTGGGAACATTGTAGAAGTAGTTTGTTCTACACAGCCATAAGGATATCTTATAAGCCAACTTAATCTTTTATCTATTCCAAGAATTGGAGCATTAGAGATAGTTATATAAGATTTTACAGTTCCTTTTATATAATCTTTTGGTTGCTCGTAAGAAATTTCCTCAGATTTTTTCAAAATTTTAGTTTCTTCATTATATATATATGGGTTATTTGAATTGATATTTATATCCACCACATCTTCATAAGAGTAATCCTTTGACAAAATAGATATTTTTATCTTACTGTTTCCAACTTCATTTAGAACTTTTTCATTAAAGTATATAGTTTTATTTTCTTTTTTAGAAAAATCTAATTTTTGACTTTGGATTTTTCCAAAACTTTCTACTTTTACTTGGACTTCTCCTAAATTTTCTTCAAGAGCAAAAACTTTAATCGGAATTTGAAACTCATCTTGAACTTTTAAATTTCTTGGAAGAGTAATATCAGCTACAACAGGAGCTTTCACAATAATTTCGCTTTCAACATTTCCATATTTTTGTGAATCTACACCAACTACCATTACTTTTACAGCTCCCATATAGTTAGGCATCTCAAACTCTACCTCTCCAAAGCCATTTTCATCTGTTTCCAAAACACCTTTAAACATTGAAACAGGTTTAAATCTTTGTACATCTTCTATTCCCATATTTTTTACCCTTTGAATAGAAGCTACACTTGCCATCTCCTCAACAAATCCATCTCCACCAGTTTTTAAAATCTCGTGAACTTTACCAAAAGTTTTTCCCATTATCTCAGAATAATTATCAAAATAACTTCCTTGTAAAGCCTCTTTTTGATAGAAATATTTCCAAGGGTCTGGTGTTTCAAAAGCTGTTATATCCAAAAGTCCTTGGTCAACAACTGCCACAGTATATTTCATTTTTTTATTTTCAAGATTTTTCACTTGGAGTTTAAATTTTTCATTTGGTTTTATCTCTTTTGGAGTTTCCAATTTTATTTTAAGTTTTGTTTCCTCATTTTCAACTAGAATAGGTATAGCTCCATAAAGTCTAAGTGGTCTATCATTTTCTAAATTTTCATAATCTTGGAAAAGTCCAATTGAGATATAGGCATTTGGAAACATATTTTCTGTAACTTTTATTTCATAGATATTTTTTAACTCATTTGCATCTATCCAAACTTTATCCAAAATATTTCCAGATTTTTCAATAGTTACAAGAGCCTTTGCACCTTTTGTTCCCTCAAAAGTAACTTTTGCTGTATCTCCAATATTATATTTTTCTTTGTCAGTTTCTATTTTTAATTTATCTATTTTTTTATTCGTAGAAGAATCTTGCCAAGTACTTGCATAAAGATTAACTCCAGTACTTTGTTTTGTTTCCATATCCTCTACTTCAACAAAAACTTCTCCCTCTCCCTTCATCTCATAATCTATTAAATATGGTTTATCACTTGATAAAAATTCTTTTTCATAAAGAAGAGTTGTATTTCTATCAGTTTTTATAGATTTTACAAAAGAGTTATAACTTCCGTAGTCCCACCACCAAGAATATTCATTTTTATATACTCTATATTTTAATTTTCTATTTGGAACTAGATTTTTTCCGTCCTCTGACACTGCCACTACTTGAAGATTTATTTTATCTCCAGTTTTTATATATCTATCCTTTGGAAATTCAATTCCCACATAAGTATCAAATTTATTAAGAGATACAATATCTTTTTTTATAACAGGTCTTCCACCAGTTTCAATAACTCTTGTAGTAACTATTCCTGTAAGATTTATATTTTGTGGAGCTATTCTTTTTACATCAAAAATTATTTCTCCCTTTCCATTTTCATCAAGTGCACCATCTTTATAATCTTGATAATAATAACTATATGAAGTAGGATTTTTAAAATTATAATTTTGATATTTCTCAAAATTTATCTTTTTTTCTCTTACATCTAATTCTACACTATATTTTAAATCATTAGCTGGAGCACCAAAAAGATAATCAGATTTTACTGATACATTAAGTTTCTCATTTTCTTTTAAATCTATTTTTTCTGGAATATCTGTTTCTACTTTTATTTTATAAGGAACTATTGTTTCAACAGATATATCCTTTACAAATTTTCTATCTCCAACTTGAACTTCTATCTTCCAAATTCCTGTTTCAGAATCTAAGTCAGTTTTAAATTTCCAAGTATAAAATCCACCTTTTCCATCTTTTATAACTTCATCATCAACTACTTTTTTTCCTCTTGGACTGTACACATTTATTTTTAATGGGTGATTATCTGGAAAATCTCCTTTATCATTTCTAATTATCATAGAAAGATAGATTTCATCTCCCGGTCTATAAATTCCTCTATCTGTGTATATAAAATTTTTCACTCCATTAGATGAAAAAGCTCCACCAACAGCAAATCCATCATAAGAAAGTCTTGAGTCTTCAAATTTTAAAATAGATTTTTCCTCTCCATTTTCTACTAAAGCATACATCATCTTATCATTATTTTGGAATAAAAATTCTCCCTTTGAATCTGTTACTCCCTCTGCCAAAACTTGATTATTTGTAGAGATTATTTTTACTTTGGCATTTTCTATTGGAGTATTTTTCAAAATATCCATTGGGATTATGTTAGTTTTTTCTCTATCCTTTTGAGCTATTATTCCAACATTTGATAATAAAATTGCTTTTCCTATAAGTCCATTATTTCTTATCAAAGAATATTTTTGCCAACTCTCTATATTCTCTGGGAATATATAATCGATACCATTTTCATCAAAAGAGATTTCTAACAAGAACAATCCTTTATTATCAAGAAAATTTTCAAGTTCTATCTCATTTTGATGCCAGATATTTTTCTCGTAGTTTAAGTCGTAATCTTTCTCAAAAACTATATCTCCCACTTTATACAGATTATCTTCTACTTGGTAATCAAATATATTTCCATTTCCTTTAAAAACAAAATCTTGTAAAAATTGTGTAAAGTTATTTTCATATATTTTTTTAATTTTTACACTGACTTTTTTTACATTTATAGATTTAAAAGCAATTTTTTTATTATTTATGCTAGGCAAAATTATTCCATCACTAGAAAAAGAAAGTTTTGGTTCTATCTCTCTAAAACTTATACTTTTTTTATAATTTTCTTTTAAAACTCTTCCATTTTTATCTTTTATATTTTTTAAAATCTCAACATCATAGACCTCTCCAATTTTAAAATTTCCTATAACTAAAATTCTATTTTTATCTTTTAAAATTTTATAAGAAGTTTCTGGAGATATTTTTATAAAGGCATCTAAATTTTCTCCCTCTAACTCTTGAGAAAACTCTATATCAATTCTAGGCTCATCATCCGAATTAGTTTTTATACTTACTATCTCCAAACCTTTTATCTCTTGAGGTTGTTCCTCTTTTACAGTTTGTTCTACTAGATTTTGAGACTTTTCAACAGTTTTTTCAGTTTCAGGCTCTTTTCCACAGCCAATCATCATAAGTAAAAGAAAAATATATAGTATTTTTTTCATAGACTACCTCCATTTTTTATCTTCCCCTTATAATAATTATACCCCATAAAATAATTTTTTCAAAATAAAAAGAAGTTATATAAATTTTCCATAGATACCTACTCCAATTATCCCTGAAAGGACTATCACTGTAACTGGATTAAGTTTAAATTTTTGTAATATCCCAAAACAGATAGCAAACAGAACCACTGCTGTTTTATTTATTTCAGCTAAAGTTCCCATTGTTTTTTGTCCCCAAAAAGCTGTTATAACTATTGAAGCTCCCGCTGTTCCAATAAGAGAAACAACCACTGGTCTTAAAACTTCCAAAATTTTTTTTATTGTTCTTAATTCTCTATATTTATAATAAAAATAAGCAAGTGTCAAAACAATTATACAAGAAGGTGTAACACAACCTAAAGTGGCTACAACTGCTCCAGAAATTCCAGCTATTTTTGTTCCAACAAAAGTAGAAGCATTTAAAGCTATTGGTCCCGGTGTCATTTGAGAAATTGTCAATAGGTCTGTAAATTCTTCAAAAGTCAACCAATTATGTATCTCTATTACTTGTTGTTGAATAAGTGGCAGTGCTGCATAACCTCCACCTATACTAAAAAGTCCAATTTGAACAAAACTCCAATATAAAGTTAAATATATCATTTTTTAATCACCCCATATAGAGCTGCTATAATTATTACTAGTGCCACATTTACTTTTAAAAAATATGCTACTACAAAGGCAAGTATCATTATTATTACTTGACTTATTTTTTTTTCTTTAAAAATATCTTTCGCCATCTTATAAACTGCAAAACAGATTATTGCTGCTACTCCAGATTGCATTCCTTGAAGAGCAGAATTAACTATAACATTTTCTTTAAAAATACTATAAAAAAAAGAAATTATAGTTATTATTAACAGTGGTGGTAATACTGTTCCTGTAATAGAACTAATAGCTCCTTTTATCCCTGCTATTTGATAACCAACTAAAATAGATGTATTTACTGCTATAGGTCCTGGTGCTGATTGCCCAATAGCTACCAAGTCTAGCATCTCTTTTTCATCTATCCATTTTAAGTCCTCAACAAATTTTTTCTTCATAAGAGGAACTATTACATACCCTCCTCCAAAAGTAAAAGCACTTAAATAAAATGTTGAAAGAAACAGTTTTAAATATAATTTTTTATCTTTTTCCATATTTCTCCCCCTTAAACTTATTTATACTTATCATTATACAATATTTTAGACTGACCGTAAATCAGTTTTAATGTTTTTTCAAGGAATTAATAAATTTGTTTTATTAATTAGTTTTCTATTTTAATTCTATAACATATTTTCCATAATTTCAAGCTAAATAAAAACTCCCTATCTCTAGGGAGTTTAAAATCAAAATTCTATATTATTTTTATTTGAATTTTGGGAAATATCTTGTATGTAATAATTCGTGAGCTTTACGGCTTAATGGATAGTCTAAGTATTGTTTGTAGAACTCTTTTACAGATTCATTTTCATGAGATCTTCTGATTGGAAGATTTTTATCTATATTGTTAAGTCCTTCTGCTCTTTTCTTTAATACTTCAACTTTTTTAAGTGCTTTTGGTTGTCCTCCACCACCGATACATCCACCTTTACAAGCCATGATTTCGATAGCGTGGAAGAATTCTTCTCCAGCTCTTATTTTGTCAAGCATTTTTGCTGTTTCTTCAAGTCCATGAGAAATTCCTATTCTTAAGTTTAATTCTCCAACTTTGATTTCAGCAATTCTGAATCCGTCCCAACCTCTTAATTCTTCAAACTCAACGTTGTCTAATCTTTCTCCTGTTATAGATTCAACAGCAGTTCTTGTTGCAGCTTCGATAACTCCTCCAGTTCTTCCGAAGATTATTCCTGCTCCAGAATATTCTCCTAAAGGATTGTCAAAGTCTTCATCTTCCATTTCCTTAAGGTCGATATTTAATTGTTTGAATAGTTTTATTAACTCTCTTGTTGTGATAACTAAGTCTGTATCGTAGTTATCTCCTCTTGAGAACTCTTCTCTTGATGCTTCATATTTTTTAGCAAGACAAGGCATAATAGCAACTACTGATACTTGTTCTCTCGAAAGTCCTACGCTTTTTGCCCATAAGTCTTTTGCAACTGTTGAGAATATTTCCATTGGAGATTTTACTGATGATGGTACATCTAGCATATCTGGATAGTTTTGTTCAAAGAATTTTATCCAAGCTGGACAACAAGAAGTTAGTATTGGAAGTTTAACATCTTTGTCACCTGCATAGTATTTTTCTAATCTTTCTTGGAATTCTTTTGCTTCTTCCATTATTGTTAAGTCAGCAGCCCAGCTAGTATCAAATACATAGTCAATACCAATAGCTTTTAAAGCTGAAACTAATTTTTTCTCAACGTTTTCTCCTGCTTCATATCCAAAAGCTTCTCCGATTGCAACTCTTACTGCTGGAGCGATCTGTGCTACAACTATTTTGTTAGGTGTTGCAATATCTCTTAGAAGTTGAGTTGTGTGATCTCCTTCAAATATAGCTCCTACTGGACAAGCTACAACACATTGACCACAGTGAGTACATTTAGTGTTGTCTATTGTATGTTTTTGTTTTATAGAACCAGAGATACAATTTACAGGACAAACTCTTGAACAAGCTGTACATCCTATACATTTATCAGTGATTTTAAATTGTAATAATTGGATACATTGCCCTGCTGGACAAGTTTTATTTTCTATATGTTCTTCAAATTCGTGATAGAATTTTTCAATTGATTCTATAACAAGATTTCTTTTTCTTTTTAGAGTGTCCATTATTATTCCACAAAGGTGTCTTAAAAGGAATAAGTCTCTCATATTTCCTTTTCCTTTAGAAATTCTATCAAGAACTCTCCAAGAACGTTTCATCTCTTCTTCAACTCTTGAATATTCTAAATATCCTCTTCTTTGTAGGTTTGCAAGTAAATACTCTAAATAGAATTTTGAGAACGAAACCATACAGTCAGATTCTGATAAGATTATAATATTTCTTGTAGCTCCATCTTCAAATAATCCAATATCAATTGGTTTATCTAAAGCATCTTCCTTAACTAAATTTCTAAATGGTAATCCAAATTGTGCAGCTTTGAATTTTTTATGCCCAACCATTCCACCAGCCATTTCTATTAAATCTGCAAGTGTAGTTGTTTCTAAAATTTCATAAACTCCTGGTTTAACTACCATTCCTGAAATAGCCACAACATTTTTACCTTGTTTTAAAGCTTTTTTTAACTCAGCTCCTGCTAGATTTGAGAATATTGACCCAACAGATGATAAACTTATTATCTCTTTACCGTGATTGTGTTCGAACATCTTTCCTCCTAATATTTATAAAAATTTATTGTTTATTAAATTATACACCTAAACTCTTTTTTTACTTAAAACCTTAGTAAAAAATTAATCTTTTTAGAAAAAGACATAGTTTATGTCCTATTATTATATATAAAAAAACAGATTTTTGCAACTAAAATTTTACATTTGTTAAGAATAACTTAATTTTTTTTCTATTTTTCTTAATTTTTAACCATTTTTTGAAAAAAATATATAAATTATTTTTTTCTTGTGATTTTATCATTAAAATTGTAAAATATAGATATATAT
>NZ_JADYTX010000050.1 GCF_021531475.1 Fusobacterium perfoetens
CTTTTAATTTTTATAAACTTTCTAATTATCTATTTTTCAAATAAAAAAGTTGCAAGAAAAAATCTCACAACCTTTTATCAAATTATTTTTTAGTTTAAAAATATTATTTTAATTTACTATCCAATCTGAATAACCAAATTTGACTTTCTCTTTCAGACTCACTATTTTGTTCCATTCCTATTTTTATTTTTTTAACAGCTTTACCTTTGTATAAAAATTCTTTCTTATCTCCATCGTAAACATAGTCATCTATCTCTGAATTTTTATTTTCTGAGTCTTCGATTTTTGTTTGAAGTCCAAAATCATTATCATTTACAACTACTATTGTTTTTCCATCTGGTAAAATAGTAAGTCCCTCTGCTTTTTCTATATCCCAACCATATTTTCTTAAGTCAATTAAAAGTTCTTTTTTTACTGGTTTTAAATCTTTTAATTTTCCATATTCAAGATCTCCATTATTTTCTATTTCATCTGCACCATTTATATCTACCATATAGATTAAATTTTGCATCTCTCCATTTTGTTTACCTTGTTCTATTATTAAAAATTTTCCATCCCCCACTGAACAGATATCACCTATCTTAGCATTTCCAAAATTCTTATAATTTTTATCTACCGGATAAGCATACATTATTGTTTTCTTTGTTTGAGGATTAAATCTAACTATTCTTGTATAAGCTGCACTTTTCTTTGTCTCTCCATTTATATCCATTGGACTTTGCACTGTTGCATATACATCTCCATTTTCATCTATTGTTAATCCTTCAAATCCTCTGTTTGGAACTCTATATTTTAATATTTCTGGTAATCCCTCTTTTGGACCATATTTTTCAATTATTCTTCCATCTTTAGTTGCTTTTACTATAAATGGCCCATACTCATCACATAACCAAAAGTTTCCATCTTTGTCTACTGCTATTCCCTCTGTATCAAGTCCATCAAAATCATTACTTAATTTATTCATATCAAAATTTAAAGCAACTTCTCCTGTTGAACCTACTATTCCTTCTGGAATAACTCTTCCAGATATTTTTTCATTTCTATAATTTTTTAAAGGGATACTTTCAACTACTTGAGATTTATCCTTGGTTACTTTTATTACTCCTATACTTGGAGTAAAATCAGGAACTGGAAAGAATTTTCCCGGAAATTTTTTCCCATTTTCAACATATTTAGGAGCATCTGCATTAGGTCCTCTGTCTGTTACAGCATAAAATTCAAGATTTCCATTTTTATCTAGTCCTTTAAAAGTTAAGGCTGAACCATAACCGGGATTTATACCTGTAAGAAATTCTATCTCTTTTCCATCATAACTTATTCTATAATCTCCTGAATTTACAATATGTTTTTCTACTTTCACTACATCTGCATAAAGCATTGAACTTACTATCAAACTTAAAAAAATTATTTTTTTCATACCTTCTCACCTCTTGGATTAAATGATATAACTTTGAAGTAAATTTCATATTTATTTAAAGTAAAGAAAAGGTAAAAAAATTGTAAAAAAGCTAGACGAACTAGCTTTTGATTAATTATTTTCTTGTTATATTGATTTCTTTTACTTTTATTTCTTTTAACTTCATTTTAGAAAATCTATCATTTCTATCTACGAGTAACGACACTGGAACACATATTTTTTTATTTTCAGAGATTTCTTTTACTGCCAAATACACAAGAATGGAAACTTTATCTGTTCTAAGGAGAAAAGAAAACTCTATTTTACTATTCCATATAACATTTAGGTCATATTTTAAAGCTATGTCTACGTTTTCAAGTAATGTTTTGAGAATAGGAAAATATGTTATTCTATCTTTTAGCTCTCTATTTTTATCAAAAAAATCTGTATTGGCTGAATATAAATTGTAAAACGTTATATTTTCTTTTTGAATATCGTTATTTATTTCTTCAGAATTTTTATATCTTTTAATTCTTTTAAATTTATGTAAACCAATCAAATGGCTAAAGTTTCTTTCTCTAAAATCTATTATTATCTCTGTATCATCTTCTAAAATATATTTAAAATTAAAATCACATATCTCTTTTTTATAAAATTCTAAAAATTCTTTTAAGTTAATTTTTGAAAAAGGAATTTTCTTTGTTATCCCTTTAAAATTAATAGACATTATTTTTATTTTCTCCATTCTTTAGTTATAAAAAAAGTCCTGAACTTCTTATCAAAGCAGGACTTTTTTATCATTACAGTGGGTGTCTTTCCGTTGTTTTCCCTCAACGCTAAGCGTAGTATCTGAAAGCCCCTACGTGGGTCACGACCCTGTAATCTGGTGGCTTGTCATTCGCCTTATACTCCAATGACCGAGATTTATAACTGTTTTATTAATTATATTATATAGTTTTTTCTAGAAAAAGTAAAGTAATATTTTATTCTTTTAACTTTCTAATTGTTATCATAAAATAAAAATTTTACTTTCCTACATTCAATTTTATGTCGGAAAAATGGCGTAAAATACACTAAAAATCGTGACTTTACAAAATGTAACTCCTTATTTTTTCAAAGAAAACTTCCCAACTACTTCTATATGTGAAGTTTGTGGGAACATATCTACAGGTTGAATTTTTTCTAAACTATATCCCTCTTCTGTAAGTATTTTTGTATCTCTAGCAAAAGTAGATGGATTACAAGATATATAAACAATCTCCTCTATCTTATGTTTTGTAAGACCTCTAAGAGTTACTTCTTCTATTCCTTTTCTTGGTGGGTCAAATATTATAGAATCCACTTTATTTCCCATATCCATCAATTTTTTTATCTCTTTATTAACGTCACCGATTATAAAATCTATATTTTCAATTCCATTTTCTTTAGCTGTTTTTATTCCATCTTCAACAGCAGATTTTACAATCTCAATAGAATATATTTTTTGAGCTTTCTTAGATAAAATCATTCCAATAGTTCCGGTTCCAGAAAAAGCATCTATTATATATTTATCCTCAATATTATCAAAATAACTTATTCCTAGATTATATAATCTCTTAGTTTGTTCTAAATTTATTTGGAAGAATGAATTTGGAGAGATATTAAATTTTATTCCCTCAATCTCTTCAAAAATAGTTTTCTCTCCAAAAAGATGAACCATTATTTTTCCAAGAGCAAAGTTTGTTTTTTCTGTATTTAAAGAAATATAAACAGATTTTATCTCCTCCATTTGATTATAAAGTTCTGATAAAAATTTTTCAACTTCCTTAGATACTTTTTTTAGATTTACAACAAGAACTACCATCGCCTCATTTTTAGAGTTTGTTCTTGTCATTATATGTCTTAAAATTCCTCTATGTTTAATCTCATCATAGACAGATAGATTTTTATCTCTATTTAAAATCTCTTTTGCTTTATTTATAACTTTATTGCTAAGTTTTGAGCTTAACATATTTTCTTTTACTTGGAAAACGTCGTGACTTCTTTTACCAAACATTCCTGTTATTATCTCTCTCTCTTTTCCATAAGCAAAAGGCTCTATCACTTTATTTCTATAATTATATATCTCTTGAGAACCTAAAGTTGGTGGAACAACTAAATCTTTTACTCCGCCTATCTTCTCCATAACATCAGCCACAAGCTGTTGTTTATATTTTAGTTGCGATTCATAGCTAAGCATTCCAAAATCACAACCGTGAAAATCTTCAAAAGATACACGACCATCATCTATTCTCTCAGCTCCAGCACTTAAAAGTTTTGTTATAAGTCCTCTAGCATAATTTTTTTTCTTTGATATTATCTCTACCTCTACTTTATCTCCAGGAACAGACATAGGTACAAAAACTGCAAAGTCATTGAAATATCCCATTCCCTCTCCACCGTAGACTATTTTCTCTATATCTAATTCTATTTTTTCTCCTACTGATACAGGCATTACTCCTCCATTTCACTTTCTTCTTCTGTAGAAAAATAATTGACATCTGTTGTTATTTCCATCTGTTTTTTCTTAGCCATCTCTTGCTCAAAAGCTTTCAAATCAACTTTCTGTTCGTAATTCATTTTCACCATAGAAAGTTTTTTCTCCAAATCTTCCACATATCTTTTTTCTACATATATTTCTCTTTCGATTATAGAAATTTTTATTAATAATTTATTATGGAAAATTAATATCCCACACATTAAAATCCCTATAAATATTATTGTCAAAATCTTTCTCATCTCTTACTCCATCTTAAATTTTTTCAACTATTCTTAATTTTGCAGAGTGGGCTCTGTTGTTATACTCAAGCTCATTTTCTCCTGCACAGATTGGTTTTTTAGTTAAAACTTTCACTTGAGGTTTTTTTCCACATATACAAACTGGTAATTCTGGTGGACAAGTACAACCTTTTTCTAATTCTTTAAATTTATTTTTAACTATTCTATCTTCTAAAGAGTGGAAAGTGATTATTGCAAGTCTTCCACCTTTTTTTAGACATTTTACAGCTTTTTCAATAGCGATTTCTAAAACTTCAAGCTCTTTATTAACTTCTATTCTAATAGCTTGGAAAGTCTTTTTAGCAGGGTGTTTTTGAGTTTTTCCAGTATAAGCTCTTCTTATTATTTCTACAAGCTCTCCTGTTGTTTCGATTTTCTTTTTATCTCTCTCTTCACAGATAAATCTTGCAATCTTTCTTGCAAATCTCTCTTCTCCATATTCATAGATTATTTTAGAAAGTTTTTCTTCTGGGTACTCATTTACAACTTCATAAGCTGACAAAGGACTGCTTTTATCCATTCTCATATCAAGTCTTGTATCAAATCTATATGAGAAACCTCTTGTTTCATCATCAAGTTGAGTTGAGGAAACTCCAATGTCCATTAATATTCCGTCAACTTGGTATTTTCCAGCCATATAAAGAACTGAATCAAGATTTTGGAAGTTATCTTTGTAAACTTTCCATCTACTTTTGTAAGGCTCTAATCTTTTTGATGCAAATTTTATAGCTTGCTCGTCTTGGTCTATTGAGATCAACATTCCCTTATCAGAGATATTTTTTAAAATTCCCTCAGAATGACCTCCTCCTCCTAAAGTACAATCTAAATAAACTCCATTTTTATCTGTTATAAGATTTTCTATTGTTTCATAATATAGAACTGGTATATGATATTCACTAAAAGTATTTTTTATATCCTCCATTATTTTTCCTTTCATAAATTTTAACTTTTTATCTCTTTATTATATCACAGAAAAAAAAATAGAGAAGATTATCCTCTATTTTTTTATTTTTTCTATATTTTTAGAAAAGTAGCATAATAGCTAATCTTCTTATTAAATTCAAAGCGAAATAAGCAAGAATAGGTGAAATATCTAATCTGCTGTACCCAATAGGTAAAATCATTCTAAAAGGTTTTAACATAGGCTCTGTTATAGCATAAACAACATCTGTAAAATCATTTCTTGTTGTTGGAGCTAACCAAGAAAGGATAACTCTTATGAAAAGTACCACCTGAAGAACGTATACAGCCATATCAACTATTCTAAATAACATATGTCCCATTTTTTCTCCTTTTTAGTTTTCTTCTAAGAAATAATGTTTTGTTATATTTATATATTCTATTCCAGACCAAATAGTTAAAACAACAGGTATCATCATTAAATATGAATTTATATTCATAATTGTTGGATATTCTTTTCCAAATAATATAAGTATCATAATAACAATCATTTGAGAAGTTGTTTTGTATTTACCTAGTTTATTGGCTGCTATAACTTCTCCTTTTGCTGCTACAACTATTCTAATTCCACTTATCAAAAATTCTCTAAATATAACAACTATTGACATCCAAGACGGAATATATCTTAAATAAACCATAACAACTAGTGCTGATATAACCAAAACTTTATCAGCCAACGGATCCATTACCTTTCCAAAATCAGTTATAAGATTATGTTTCCTTGCAAGATATCCATCAAAGAAATCTGTGATTGATGCCACGGCAAATAAAGCTAAAGCTATTATTCTATAAGGCCAACCTCCATCTACTGAATTTTCTAAGAAATAAATAAATGGCACTGCCAGTACTAATCTTGTTATTGTTAACTTATTAGGTAAATTCATTTTCGTCCCCCTGTTATTCCTCTTCTATTATAGGTCCAATAAAATCATATTGGAAGTTTTGTTCTAGTTTTACTTTCACGATATCCCCAACATTTGCAGTTCCATCGCTTGTTAATACCTTTCCATCTATCTCCAAAGCTTGAGATCTCATTCTACCTTCTAACATATATTCACTCTCTGTTGAAACTCCGTCAATGATAACATCTACTGTTTCACCAATAAATCTTTCATTTTTTCTTTCAACAATCTCTCCCTGAATGTTTAGAAGTTCGCTCCATCTCTTTTCTTTTATCTCTTCAGGAATTTGATTTGGTAAATCATATGCTACTGTGTCTTCTTCTCTTGAATATTTGAAAACTCCTACATAATCAAACTCAAATTCTTTTATAAATTCTTTTAACTCTTCAAAGTTTTCTTCTGTTTCTCCAGGGAAACCAACTATTACAGTGGTTCTTATTGTAGCATCTGGTATTCTTCCTCTGATTCTTCCAAGAATACTTCTTATATAATCTCCTGATTTTGCCCTTCCCATATTTTGTAAAATATTATCAGATATATGTTGGATAGGTACATCAAAATAATTACAAATTTTTGGTTCATCTTTTATGACTTCAATAAGTTCATCTGATATTGAATTTGGATACATATAATAAAGTCTTATCCATTCTATTCCTTCTACTTTTACAAGTTCTTTCAGAAGTTCTGGCAACATTCTCTTTCCATATATATCTTTTCCATATTCAGTTATTTCTTGAGCTAAAAGATTAAGTTCTATAACTCCATCGCTAGCTAATATTTTAGCCTCTTCAACTAGATCTTCAATAGTTCTACTTCTTAACTCTCCTCTAAGTGATGGAATTATACAATAAGTACATTTTTTATCGCACCCTTCAGAGATTTTTAAGTATGCACTATGAGGATAGTTTGTAAGCATTCTTGGAGTTTTTGAAGTAGGTAGGAAGTCTAAACTTCCCACCTTTATCTCTTTATTTCCATTTTGGATAGAATCTACTACTTCTCCTATTTTATCAACGTCCCCTGTTCCTACAACAGCATCTATCTCTGGTATCTCTTTTATAAGTTCATCTTTATATCTTTCAGATAGACAACCACAAACTACTAATTTTTTTAGATTTCCATCTTTTTTATAGTCTGCCATCTCTAAAATAGTTTGAATAGATTCCTCTTTAGCATCATTTATAAATGCACAAGTATTTACTATTACTACATCAGCTTCTTCTAAGTCCTCTACTAGTTCAAGTTGTTTTTCTTTTACTAGTATTCCTAACATATTTTCGCTGTCAACAGTATTTTTACTACAACCAAGACTTATTAATCCTAATTTCATTAATTTCTTAACTCCTTAACTATTTAGTTAAATCTAATAAAACTTTTTTTCTACTTAAACTAATTTTTCCACCTTCATTAGATATAACTTTTACATCAAAGACATCTCCCTCTTTTAATACATCTTCAACATTAGCTACTCTTTCAGTAGAAATTTCTGATACATGTAGAAGTCCTTCTTTTCCAGGAAGTATTTCCATAAATGCACCAAATTTAGCTATTTTTACAACTTTTCCTCTGTAAACTTCTCCTACTTCAACATCTTTTACATGGTAGTTGATTAATTTTACTGTATGTTCTAAAGCATCTAAGTCAGCACAGAAGATTGATACTTTTCCATCATCTTCAATGTCAACTAAAGCTCCTGTTTCATCAATTATTTTTTTGATATTTTTTCCACCAGGTCCGATTAAAGCTCCGATTTTATCTACATCTATTTGCATTTTATAAATTCTTGGAGCGTTTGGAGCAAGTTCTTCTCTTGGAGTAGGAATTGCTGCGTTCATAACTCCTAAAATTTCTATTCTAGCTTTGTGAGCTTGGTTTAAAGCTATTCTCATTATCTCTTCAGTGATTCCAGTTATTTTAATATCCATTTGAAGAGCTGTAATTCCTGATTTTGTTCCAGCAACTTTAAAGTCCATATCTCCTAAGTGGTCTTCAAGTCCCATTATATCTGTAAGAACTGTAAATTCTTCTCCCTCTTTAACAAGTCCCATTGCAATTCCAGCAACGTGTTCTTTGATAGGTACTCCAGCGTCCATAAGTGCTAAAGATCCTCCACAGATTGATGCTTGAGAAGATGATCCGTTTGATTCAGTGATATCTGATACAACTCTTACTGTGTAAGGGAATACATCTTCAGATGGGATTACATATGATAAAGCTCTTTCAGCAAGTGATCCATGTCCTAACTCTCTTCTTCCAGGAGCTCCGTTTCTTCCGATTTCTCCTACTGAATAAGCTGGGAAATTGTAGTGAAGATAGAATCTTTTGTAAAATTCTTCATCTAATGTATCGATTAATTGTTCATTTGCTTTTGATCCAAGAGTTACAGTAACAAGAGCTTGAGTTTCTCCTCTTGTGAACATAGCTGAACCATGAGGCATTGGTAAAGTTCCAACTTCAGCATATAGAGGTCTTATTTCGTCAGTTTTTCTTCCATCAACTCTGTGTTTATGATAAAGTATAGCTTCCCTAACTAATTTTTTCATAAGTCCATCATAGTAAGTATCAAATTCTGTCATTACATCTTCTGGTAATTCTTCTTCTGGAACTTCTGGATAATTTTCATTTACGAAAGCTTGAGTTAATTCTTCTTTTAAAGCGTCTACTGCATCTTGTCTAGCTTGTTTTCCTGTTGTTAATACAGCTTGTTTTAATCTTTCTTCTCCATTTGTGTCGATAAAGTTTTTAACAACTGGGTTTGGTTCTTCTTTTGTAAATTCTATTTTTTCTTTTCCAATTAATTTTGTAAATTCTTCTTGGAATTCACAGATTTTTTTAATATTTTCATGTCCGAACATTATAGCTTTTAACATAGTTTCTTCGTCCATTTCTCTAGCACCAGCTTCAACCATATTAACAGCTTCTTTTGTTCCAGCAACTTTTAAGTTTAAATCACTTTCTTCAAGTTCTGCTGGAGTAGGGTTTAATATAAATTCTCCATCTTTATTTCTTCCAACGATTACTGATGCAACTGGTCCTAAGAAAGGAATATCAGATATCATTAAAGCTGCTGATGATCCGATTGCACATAAATAATCTGGTGTGTTTTCTCCATCATATGAGAATATTGTATCTACAATTTGTACCTCATAATTGAACCCATCTGGGAACATTGGTCTTATAGGTCTATCTGTTAATCTTGATATTAAAGTTGCGTCAACAGATGGTCTTGATTCTCTTTTGTTAAATCCTCCAGGGAATTTTCCAGCAGCGTAAAATTTTTCAATATAGTCTACTGTTAATGGGAAAAAGTCTGAACCTGCTCTTCCTTCTTTACTTCTGTTTACAGTACAAAGCATTACTGTATCTCCATATTGAATCATTACTGCTCCGTTTGATTGTCTAGCAAATTTTCCTGTTGAAAGAGATAGTGTTCTTCCACCAATTTCTAATTCTAATTTTGTTTCGTTAAACATTAATTTCCTCCTATTTCTTAAATTTTATTCACCTTTGTATTTTTAAGAAGAAACTAGTATATCTTTGTAAATAATAAGGGAACGAAAATAAAATTTTTATCTTCCTTCTCTTACTACTTACTTTAAACTCTCTTCTTACAGGCAAATATTATCATATTAGTATACCATTTTTATATAAAAAAATCAAAGGTTTAATTCAAAAATTTAATATTAATTTTTTTATAATAATAAATCTATATCTTTTATCGAAAATACTTACATTAAAAGTATGACAATATCACAATTGATTTTTTAAATTTTTTATGTTATCATCAATAAAGTAAAAAAATTATAGGAGAAAATCGATGAAAATAGAACTATCTACTAGAGAAAACTTAAAAGATATTTTGAATATCATAAATCAAGCTAAACTATATATGAAAGAAAATGGAATTAATCAGTGGAATGAGGATTATCCTAAAATTGAATCACTAGAAAATGATATTCTAAATAAAAATAGCTATGTTGTAAAAGATGGAGAAAAAGTTATTGGAACTTTTGTTTTAATTTTTGGAGATGAAAAAAGTTATCAAAAGATAGAAGGTAGTTGGAAAACTGATTTACCTTATGGAACACTTCACAGAGTGGCTGTTGATAATTCATATAAAGGAAAAGGTGTGGCTAGTTTTATTTTAGATTTTGCAGAAGCTATGGCTAAAGAAAAAAATATCTTTTCTCTTAGAATTGATACCCATAAAGATAACATTTCTATGAGAAGATTTATTGAAAAATCAAACTTTGATTTCTGTGGTATTATCTATGTAGAAGACGGCACTCCAAGAGTTGCCTTTGAAAAAATATTAAAAATCTAATAATGTTTCTTTATTTAATTAATATGCATCTCTATAATTCAATTGAATAAAATAATTGACTTTGGATTAATAAAACTAAAATTGAATTTTTCATAGAGATGCATTTAATAAATTCTAAATCTACTATCGAATTTGATAATTAACACCTATTTAATTATCAAATTCTTTTTTGATTTGTCAAATATTTTTACTATTCTTCTAAAAAATCATTAATATTAAATTTTTTTCATAAAGTTATTCTATTCATATTTTTTTAATAATCTATTATTCTTTCTATCATAAACAAAAATTTTCTTTCCTTTTTTCTGAATTATTTTAAATTTTTCTAATTTTCCTTTTATTTTTTTCATGTTAACTTTTCTAATATGTTTAATATTCTTATTATAT
>NZ_JADYTX010000051.1 GCF_021531475.1 Fusobacterium perfoetens
GATATTAATTTTATCATAGAAAGCTATTAAAAGTTAGTATTATTTAATTTACAGAATCTTTTTCACAGGCTCCAATTTTTCGTAATCTGTAGTAATTTTTAATCTTATATTCCTTAAATTTACAACAACCCTTATTTTATTCTTCTATTTTAAAGTAATCTTCTAGTTCCTCTTTTGTGTCAAAATCTCTATCAGCTACGTGATAATATCTTTGATGAACTCCATCTTTATCTGTATATTCTAATTTTTTAAAATTCATCATAAATTCTTCTACATTATTTCTTATATAGTTTCTAAACTCCTCCTCAGTACATCTTAAAGCCTCTCCAAATATTTGAAGTTGTACGTCCATTAAAGAGTTTACAAAGTTATCGTCATTATCACTATCACAGATATATCCTTCCTCTGTTAGTTCGTCTATAATAACCTTTTTAATTATTTCTAAATTTTTATCAAGTACATTATTTATATTAAGTTCCATTTCCTCTCCTTAAAATTTTTATTTTATTCTTTCTATATTATAGCATATTTTTAGGAATAAGAAATAAAAAACTGCATCTTTATTTTAGATGCAGTAATTTTTTTAATTTATTTCGTCTATCTCAGTCATCTCGACACCCTTATGAAAAACTCTTTGATTTGAACTTCCACGAAGTTTAAGTCTTAAATCTTTCTTTTCAAGGATAAATGGACCTTCTATAAGATAATCTATCATCTTAAGATCAATCCATTTTTCTAATTCCTCTTTTAAGTATCCAGTCCATAAATAGATATTTTTATCTGTTTTTGTTTTTATAAATTTTATTAGCTCCAAAACTTCATCTCTATTTTGATAGTAGAATGGGTCTCCACCTAAGAAAGTGACATTTTTCCATCTAGAACTAAGTATCAAAGCTTTTATCTCTTCCAATGTATACTCTTGTCCCTTTTCAAAATCCCAAGTATTTTGTGAAAAACACCCTTTACAATAGTGGTCACAACCAGCAAAATATAAAGTTAAAGTAAATCCAGTCATACTGTTTATTGGGTCATTTTCTACAATTGATATTATTCTCATCTATACCACTAGAACTTTCTTATTGATTGTCCTAAGTTAGAGTTTATTAATTTTCCACTTTCTAGGGCAATTTCACCATTTACAAATACATATTCAATTCCTTCAGGAAGTAACTCTGTATTTTCAAAAGTTGCAAAATCACGAATATCATCTAATGAGAATATTGTGATGTCAGCGTCAGAACCTACTGATAAGTTTCCTTTGTTTATTCCTAAAATGTCAGCTGGAGCTGAAGTCATTTTTTCAACAGCTTGATATAAATCTAACATTTTTGCGTCTCTTACATATTTTCCTAAAACTCTAGGGAAAGTTCCAGTTGCTCTAGGGTGACCTATATTTTTAGCATTTAATATTCCGTCACTACCGATTACTGTTTGTGGATAAACTAAAGCTCTTTCCATATCTTTTTCATTGATTGTGTAAGCTATTATCATTGTATCTGGAGCTTCGTCTCTTAATTTGTTAAAGAACTCTTCAGTACATCTTTTTCCTCTATA
Organism: Fusobacterium perfoetens; assembly: GCF_021531475.1. NCBI lineage: Bacteria > Fusobacteriati > Fusobacteriota > Fusobacteriia > Fusobacteriales > Fusobacteriaceae > Fusobacterium > Fusobacterium perfoetens. The sequence continues at coordinate 1,555 of NZ_JADYTX010000051.1, forward strand.
TTTTCCTTCCATAACTTCTAGTTTATCATAAGTGATGTTATATCTTTCCAAGAATCCTTCGTCAAAAGTTATTGAACCTATTTTTGCACTGAAAGCTGTGTAAGGGTAGCAGTCACAGTAAACATTTACTCCCTCTTCTCTTTTTTTGTCTAACATAGCAAGAGCTTTGTCCATTTGACCAAATCCTGCCATACTTCCAATGTGAGAAACTAAGAAGTTTGCTTTTACATAGTTTCCTAAATCTAAAAATTCATCTATTGCGTTAAATATATTTTTAGCATCTTCTCTTAAGTGAGCTGATATTATTTTATTTTGACCAAGTTTTGCAAGAGTTACCATTTCATTAAAGTCAATTCCTGGTACATATCTAAGACCAAAACTTATTCCAAATAATCCAGCTTCTTTTATCATATTTTTACCTAATTCGTACATTTTATCAATGTCTTCATTTTCTAAGCTAACATATCTGTCAGCTCCTACTTTTTCTCTTAATATTCCGTGAGGTAAAAGCATACCAAAGTTAACTGGGTTTCCTTCATCTACTTCGTCTAAAAATCTTTTAGGGTCATTAACTCCTATTCCAGAGTTTCCTCCTATTGCTGTTGTAACTCCCATAGAAAGCATTCTTTTAAATATTTCTCTATCTGGAGTAACTCCATCTGTTAAAACTTCGTGCATATCAATATCGATAAATCCTGGGCAAACACACATTCCCATAGCATCTATCTCTCTGTCTCCTGAAAGAACTTCGTGAGATAACTCTACTACTTTCCCATTTTCTATTGCCAAGTTGTATGGCTCAAAAATATTATTTTTAGGGTCTATTAATAATCCATTATTTATTACTGTTCTCATAATTCTAATTCGTCAGTTACACTTTTTGTAACTTTCCTCCTCTCCATTTATTTTACTTGATGTAAAGATATTATATCATATTTTTTCAAATTAATCATACTATTTTTATATATCTAAGAAAATATCCTTTGATACCAAATCTTCATAAGTCTCTCTTTTTATTGAAAGACAACTTTTTCCGTCTTTTACAAATACAACTGCAGGTCTTAAAGCTTTGTTATAATTGCTTGACATAGAATATCCATAAGCTCCTGTTGTAGGAACAAAAATAAGATCTCCTTCGTGGGCTTTAGCAAGGCTCATATTTTTTCCTATAAGATCACCAGATTCACAACATTTTCCAGCAATAGTAACTGTCTCACTTGGTGTTTCATCAAGTTTATTAGCCACCACAGCCTCATACTGAGCTTGATAAAGAGCTGGTCTTATATTATCTGTCATTCCTCCGTCAATGAAAACATATTTTACTCCACCGTAAGTTTCTTTTGTGCCACCTACTGTGTATAAAGTTCCTCCAGCATTTCCTACAATACTTCTTCCTGGCTCGATTGAAACTCTATCCAATTTCATATTTTCTTTTTCTAAAGTTTTTTCTATGTGTGATATCATAGATTGCATAAATTTTTCAATGTCTACTTCTGTATCTCCATCAACATAATAAACACCAAATCCTCCACCAAGGTTCATCTCTGGAATATATATATCAAATTTTTCTGATACTTCCTTTGTAAAGTTAAGCATTGTTTCTATTCCTTCGTGGAATGCTTTTGTATCAAATATTTGTGACCCAATATGACAGTGGAATCCTAAAAATTCTAAATTTTTATATGAAAGTATTTTTTCGATTATACTATAGATATTTTCATCAAAGATTGATTCTCCAAATTTTGAACTATGTTTTGATGTTCTGATATATTCGTGAGTGTGGGCATCAATCCCTATATTTACTCTAAGCATAACTTTTATAGTTTTATTTTTTTCTTCCGCTAATCTTCCAAGTTTATCAATCTCATCTTTGTTATCAAGGATAACTACCCCAATTCCCCAGTCAAGACACATTTCAAGTTCTTCTATACTTTTATTGTTTCCGTGCATATGAACTCTATTCATAGGAAAGTTTGATACTTTTATAGAATATAGCTCTCCTGCTGATACAGCATCTATACTTAGACCATATTTATTGGCTAGTTGGCACATAGCTTTTGATAAAAATGCTTTTGAGGCATATACAATCTCTGTATCAAATTTATCAGATTTAAAATTATCTATATATTTTTTCATATTATCTTCTATAAGTTGTTGATCCATAACGTATAATGGAGTTTTGTACTCTTTAGCTAATTTTTCTACTGAAACTCCTCCCACTTCAAGTATTCCATCAACATTTTTCATTGTCCCAAAATATCTCATAATAACTCCCTTCCAAAACCAAAAATTTATAAAAAAAGACAGTCTATCAATTAAGACTGTCCTTAGTAAACTAAATTAAAAATAATACTAATTTTTAATAAGATAACTTACTTGATAGCCCTCCATTGATTAACAATGACAGTAAAATAGATCTTATCCATTTTACCAACAAAGACACCTGACACTTATCTTCGTTTCGGCAAAATCTCCTTTCAGATTATATCAACGTTTGTCAGACTAAATAATCTTACTCTTATCATTTGCTCCTCTATCTAATTTCTTATGTAAAAGTATATCTAAAAATAACTATTTTGTATAATATAAAAATTATATAGAATACATATTTTAAATTTATTTTACGTGTATTGCTCTATTTTTTATCTCTTTCATTCTTCCTTCAAGGGCGTGAGTGATATTGTAGTTAGAGATATATCCACAACATCTTCTTTGAATTTTCATTTTCATTCCCTCTTCGTTTCCACATTGTGGGCATTTATATTTAGCAGTTTTTTCATCATAAGAGATTTCTCCTGTGTAACCACATTCAAAGCATACGTCTGATATTGTATTAACTGCAAAATATTCTATTCCTTTATCGTGAGCATATCTCATAAGTTCTAAGATTGCGTCAGAGTTATAAGTTTTTCCACCATTTTCAACATACATTATATTTCCACCGTTACAGTATGGAATAAATGGAGCTTCTGTATCTATTTTATCAAAAGCGTCTATTGGTAATTCTGATGAGAAGTGGAAAGAGTTTGTATAATATCCTCTCTTATCTAACCATTCTGGCATTACATCAGAATAATTTTGTTTGTCAATATTGAAGAATGTAGCTATACTTGCTTCTGCTGGAGTTCCATAAACTGATACAGGTAAACCTGTTTCTTTTTTAATTTCGTCAGCTTGTTTTCTTATCTCTTGCATTATTCTAAGTCCTAAAGCTTTTCCATTAGGTTTTGATATATTTTCTTTATCATCTGTAAGTATTCTTACACAATCGTCTATTCCTAAGAATCCATAAGAAACTGATGCTCTATCTGTTTTTAAAATCTTTTCAACTGTTTCTTCAGGGTTTAATCTTGCAATAGCACCATATTGGAAAAGAATTGGAGCTTGTTTAGCTTTTAATTTTCTAACATTTTCATATCTTTTTAAGATACCCATTTTCATTAGGTGTTTCTTTTCTTCTAGAAGTTTCATAAATGTTTCTACCTTGTCATCATCTCTATGTCTTAATGACTCTAAAGCGATTTGAGGTAGGTTAAGAGTAATTACACCAAAGTTAAATCTTCCATATTGTTGGTATTTTCCATTTTCTTGGTATTCGTGGTTAACTCTAGATCTGCAACCCATTCTTGCATAATATTTTCCAGCATCATAATCTTCTTTTGAGTAGAATAAAATATCTGGATAATATGTGTGAGCTATACATTTAGATACTTCTTTTGTTATGTAGAAATATTTATCTCCCTCTTTTAAGTTATATCCGTCAACAACTATATAAGATAGTTTTGGGAAGATTGCAGGGATTTTTAAAGCTCCTAAACCTGTTTGTCTAACTTTTAGATAAGCTAGAATTATTTGTTCAGATTCCCAAGAAGTAGGTACATTAAATGTTATTGTTGAGAAAGGTGTTTGTGATGCTGAACCTAGTATTGAGTTTGTTTGGTACTCGAATAATTGACAAGCATCATAAATTTCTTTCGCTGTTTTTTTGATAACTTTTTCAAATACTTTTGAGTATTTAGCTTTTAATTCTTCATTAGCAGAATCAAGCTCTAATGTATCATCATAAGGTTTTTCATATAAGAATTCAAAATAATCATTGAAGTTTTTAACAAAGTTTTTCTTTGCATATTTAGCAAATACTTCGTTAAAGTTAGGTATAGAGTTTCCTCCATATTGTTGAGAACTTACACTTGCCATTATTTGCATAGCTATATTCATCGCTGTTCCAACAGATTTTGGAGTTTCTACATCTGTGTTTGTTATTCTAGTTCCGTGGTCTAGCATATCTTCTATGTTGATTAAGCAACAGTTTGTAAGTTCTTTTTCAACGTCTGAATCGTGCCAGTGGATTGTTTTTCTTCTGTGAGCTTCATATAACTCTTTTCCGATAGATTTTTCAACGTTAAATCTAAAATACTCTCCAGAGATTAAATCTCTTGCAACTGATGGTAAAGTAGAGTTTTTATTTGAATTTTCTCTATCTCCATTTTCAAGTATTCCCTCAATTCTTTTGAATAAGCTATCAGTTTCTTTAAGTCTAGCTTCACTTCTTTTTGTTCTATATCTTTCAAATTTTTGTGCTTGGCAGAAATATCCAAAATCACATAATGTTTTAAATACAATATCTTGTATATCTTCTATATTTATATTTTCTTTTTTTCTAGCATAAATCTTATTCATAATGTGATCTAACATTTCCACAAGAACTGCCTCGTTCTTAAATGCCATTTCCTTATGAACTTTTTCTAAAACTATAAAAATTTTATCCTTATTAAATGCTACTATATCTCCATTACGTTTAATTACTTTCATTGCCCCACACCTCTTTAAAAAATCATTATTAAATATTTTCTATATTCTTTATTGCTCTAATATGATAGCATATATTGTGGTTTTTATCAATAAGATTTCACTATATATTGTGAATTTAAGGCAAATCTTCCTTTATTTTCAATGGTTTTAGGACTTATTCTTTTTATATATCATCACCTAACAATAAAATATATTTGACTGGTTTTCCCTTGATATATCGCAGTTTTTGTCCCAAAACTATTTTTTTGTTAAAAACTATATATTGTGTTAAAAAACTTTCTTCCACTACTATTTTTTCAGATTGAAAATTATATTTAAAAAGTTAGTTAAAAGAAAAAAGCTGGAGAAAACTCTCCAGCATAAGTTACAGATAAAGAGAATATCATCTCTTTAAACTATTAAAACGATTTTTTACAGGATTCGTAACCTCTATATAAAACGGTTTTTTAACAGGTTCCGCAAACCTCTTTACCAAAGCGATTTTTTACAGGATTCGCAACCTCTATTAGTGTTTCCAACTTAATTATATCATTTTTTCTATAAAGTTTAAAGAATTATTTTTTAAAATATAATCCTATACTTATCCAATTATTAATCTGTTTAGTTTTTCAGAAAATTCTACTGGATTTTCAATAGCAAATCCTTCTACTAGTAAAGATTGATTGTATAGTACATATACTAAATCTTTTAATTCCTCTTCATCAGTAGTATTTTTTATTTTTTCAAATAATGGGTGGTTTGGATTTAGTTCAAGTATCTTTTGAGCTTTCATTCCTTCATTTCCTGGAATCTCTGCTAAAGTTTTTTCCATTTCAAGAGAGATTTCCCCTTTTGATGCAAGTCCAACAGCTCCACTTCCTAAGTTTCCGTTAAGTCTTGCTTCTTCTATCTTACCACCTAACATATCTTTTATTTTATCAAGTAGAGATCTATTCTCTTTTTCAAGATTTTCTCTTGTTTCTTTTTCTTTCTCATCTTCCATATTAGCAAAATCTGCGTCACTTATAGATTTGAATTGTTTTTCAGCATAATTCATCATTGTTTTTAGAGTGAACTCGTCTATTTTATCTGTTAAGTATAACACTTCAAATCCTTTATCTTTAAGAACTTTTACTTTTGGTAATACTTTGATTAAATCTTCATTTTCTCCAGTTACATAGTAGATTTCCTTTTGGTCATCTTTCATTCTTTCAACATATTCTTTTAATGTTGTATATTTATCTTCAAAAGATGATTTGAAAATTAATAAGTCTTGTAGCTTTTCTTTGTTAAGACCAAACATATCTTGGATACCAAACTTGATTGTACGACCAAATGCTTCCCACATTGTGATATATTTTTCTCTGTCGTCTTTTAATAATTTTTTAAGTTCTGTTTCGATTTTCTTTTCTATATTTTTAGAGATTTTTACAAGTTCATTGTCTTGTTGTAGGATTTCTCTTGAGATATTTAATGATAAGTTGTCAGTATCAACTATACCTTTCATAAAGCTAAAATGCTCAGGGATTAGGCTTTCAGCTTTTTCCATTATAAATACATTTTTAGTATATAGTTGTAGACCTCTCTTATAATCTCTTGTATAGAAATCCATTGGAGTTCTCTTTGGAACATAGATAAGAGCTGTGTATTCTAATGACCCTTGCACTTTTATATGGAAGTGAAGTAATGGGTCTTCGTGGTCATAGAATGTATTCTTATAAAATTCGTTGTATTCTTCCTCTGTTATGTCCTTTTTATCTTTTTTCCAAATAGGAGTTTCGTTGTTTAGTTTTTCTCCACCAAAATAGATTGGATATTTTATAGAGTTAGAGTGTTTTTTAACTATCATTCTGATTGTAAAATCTTCTAAAAATTCTTTTGAATCTTCGTTAAGAGTTAAAACTATTCTTGTACCTCTTTTTAAATCTTCTAAGTTTTCTATCTCTTCGATTTCATAAGTTCCGTCACCTTTTGATGACCATTTGATAGTTACGTCGCTATATGGAGATTTTGTATATAGAGTTATGTCACTTGCTACCATAAACGCTGAGTAAAATCCAACACCAAATTGACCGATTATATCAAGTTGTTCATTTTCTTTTGCCTCTTTGAATTTTTCTATAAATGCTTTTGAACCTGATTTTGCAATTGTACCGATATTTTCGTTTACTTCGTCAAAAGTCATACCAATACCAGTATCTTCGATTATTAATTGGTTTTTATCTTTATCAGCTTTTATTTCTATTTTAAATTCATTTGAATCTTTTAAAAGTTCTGTATCTGTTAAAGCTTTAAATTTTAATTTATCGATTGCGTCACTTCCATTAGAGATTAATTCTCTTAAAAATATCTCTTTGTTAGTGTAGATAGAATGCACCATAAGATTTAACAATTCTTTAGTCTCTGCTTGAAAGTTTTCTGTTTGTTTTCTCATTTGTAACTGCCTCCTAAAAAATATTAGCACTCATATTAATAGGTTGCTAACTTATTCTAAATTAAAAATACCACATTTATATGGTTTTGTCAAGAGGTTTTATTATAAAAAATTATAATACTCTATATATGGACTTTTTTATTCTTCGCTAATTATAACAAAATCTATTTTTTTACGTCTAAGGTGTATATAATAGTTAAAAAGGTGGTTTTTTATGGAAAATAATTTATACAGAAATTTAGATGCTTTTGAGGCATATATCGGAACTCCTGAGAAATTTGAATGGTATAAGAAAGTTTTTGCAAGCTATAATGTAAATGGAATTGAAAAATTTTCTTGGAACTGGTCTTGGTGGTCATTTTTCTTTGCACCAATCCATCTAATATATAGAAAATGTTACATAGAGGCTTTAATAATCTGGTTGATTCAAGTTTTTCTTATTCCAACTGGTTTTATCAGTCTTGTATTTTATATAGGAACTGCTGTGATTTCTCCTTTGCTTATCTATAGAAGATATAAACGTACTTTGGATAAGGTGGAATATTCTATTGATGACGAGGCTACTAAAATAGATACAATAAGAAAACTTGGTGGAGTAGATGTGGTGGCTAGAAATATAGCTATTTTCTTGCAGTTCTTTGTAATATTTGTCTTTATTTGTAACTTTTTGGTTATGATAGGTATCAATCTATTTTTCTTTAACTTTATGACACCATTTATATTTTTATAACAAATTAAAAAGCTGTTGTAGTTATTTTACTTGCAACAGCTTTATTTTTTTATTACATTTTGTCAACTAAAGTATATTTATATGGATTAAAAGCCACTTTTATAAGTTTAAAATTTTGTATTCCAAATGGTATACCAATTATTGTGCAACAAAGAGCTATACCGGAAATAATGTGAGACAATGCAAGCCATATCCCAGCAAATATAATCCAGAAAAAAGCACTTATTGGTCTTGGAGAACTTCCTAAATTTTCTTTAAGGACTATCTCTTTACCAAAAGGCATTAGACAAGATTTTGCCATTTCAAAACAACCACTTGCAAAAGGTATAGTAATTATAAAAATAATGCTTAAAAGTCCTGCTAGAACCCACTCCAATGCTAAAACTAATCCCCCACAACAAAGCCATAAAATATTCAAAATCAAACTCATTTTAAGCCTCCTTTCAAGTAAAATATATTAGTCTTCAACTACACAAGGTATGTTTTTCTCAGCAAGTATTCTTTTACAAACTTCTATCGCTTTTGTTATATCATCTTTTTTAGTAAAAGTTTGTGGTTTTCTTGAATAAACACTTCCTGTAAATAAAAATTTTTGAGATGGTTCTTCGCTCTTTCTAACTATCTCTCCTATTCCATCATAGATACCAAACTTTGCCTTTCTATAAGTAAACTTTACACAGTCTATATCTGCCACTTCACAACTCCATTTTCTAACTGGGTTATTAAGTACAAGTCTTTCATCTTCAAAATAGAATGGGTCATACCCTTTGTCATCTTTAGGACGTTTTCTATCCCTTATCTTTGTAAATATAAACCACACTAATGCAAAAATTACGATATCAACTAATATCATAGCAAACATCATTTTACCGTTCATTTCTTCCCCTCCAAAATTTATTTTTAACACTTATATTTTAACATATTTTTAGATTAATTTATATTCCCTTTTGTAAAAAATTTACTTTTTTATTTTAAACTCTTTTATCTAGCTAGTGTTAAAATTTTTTAATACTTTTTACAATAAAATAACAATATTTTTGTATAAATCTGTTGACTATTTTTGAAAAAAATGCTATACTTCTGATTACCGAATAAGAGATTTGCTTGATTTTTTATTGGGTTTTTTTATTTTAATTCTTTTATTTTACTTTAGTTAATAATTTTTTATATAAAAGACTAACTATTAAATGTCAAGTCAAAAATAAAAAAATTAAATAAATTTGTTAATTTAAAAAAATGCATCACAAAAA
>NZ_JADYTX010000052.1 GCF_021531475.1 Fusobacterium perfoetens
ATAGCTCCTCACTTTAGAGTAGAGGCTCACTCGTTTTTATAGCTCCTCACTTCAGAGTAGAGGCTCACTCGTTTTTATAATTTTTAATTTGCTAGTAGAACTTGTTTTTAAGGTTGTCTGTCAACCATATCCCTAGATAGTTTTTTATGGTGTCTATCCACCCCCAAAGCGTTCCAGTTCTAATTTCTCACCGTTGAATTTTCCATAGTTTCCCCATTTGCTCTGCAACATAACGCAGGTACAATCAAAATCCACACCTTCGATTGTGATGTTTCCCTCGACCTGTTCAAAAGGTTCTGTAAGTTTTTCATATCCGTCCTCGAATTCAAGGACTATTGTTTTATCTTGAATTATAATCTTTTTGACCCGCATATCATGCAGACTATATGGAATGGGCGGATTGTGTTTATATTCTGTCCTCATGAGACCTCCCCGTCAAATTCTAATTTATCGATTTCTTTTTACTTACTAATCATACCATACAACAGCATAAGAAACACTAAAATATTGCAGACCATACCGCCCCAAAACAGGTACAACTTCAAGCCCTCATATCTAAAAAAACTGTTCTTACTTTCCTCAAGCTCCCGGATCTTCTGCTTCATCACGCTCGTAAGTGTATCAGACTGCTTCTCAAGAAGCTTTGTAGCCCTCTGTATAGCCTCTATATTCGCCTGTAACGCCTTTCTAACCTCTTGGACGGTGTTTTCCTTAACCTCATCTTTCAGGCTCCCAATCTCGCCCGATATAGCGTCTTGAAGCAATTCGTTGCTGTTCTTCAGCAGCTCTACGCTCTGCTTCAGCTCGCTGATGAGCTTCCTGTTCTGCTCTGCGTCTCTCTGCCTGTTCTGCTCTGCCCTCACTTGTTCTTGATTTGACTGCTTCATCAATTCCTCGCAGTTCTCGCTCGACATCGCCAACGCTTCTTTGAGCAGACTGTTTTCCAGCTCTGTCCGGCTCTGTCGGTTTAACTCTTGAAGCTGCTCTCTTGGACTGCTCTGCTTCTGCTGTTCGTGCATTTCTCTCAAACTCATGCTCCATACTCTCCTTTCCAAAATCCATATTGTAGTATTTTTCCAGCTTGTTATCCCTGATTTTACAAGCCTTTTCTCCTGCCTGTTCCCTGGCTAAGTCGGTATATGTGATGTACTTGTGGCTGTCCTGCCAGTCCACCCCGTACCCTCTTTCATTCATCAGCCGGATAAAGGTTTCCCGGCTGGTCGCTGTTTCCTTACAATCCAGCACCGCAAGGGCAATATCCTGCACATAGCTTTTGACCTTTCCCTGCTCTGCCTGTTTCAAAAGCTGGTAGGTGTCTTTGCTCCATGCCACCGTTTCTTCCCGGACTTCTCCAGCAAATGTCTTTCCTTTCTCCGGCACATGCAAGCCCTGTTCCCAGCTCTGCTCGTTGCACCGTTCCTTTAAGTCTTTAAGGTCGTGCTTACTCAGAGGGTAATTTAGGGTATAACAAAATAACCCACCCGAATATCGTTTTTTTTATTTGGTGAGTTTGTTCTTTCAAATACGAAACAAAAAGAGCCGATGATTCGTGAATTGTTCCACAATTTCATCGGCTCTGCGTCTTAAGCGTCTGGCTCTTTGATGACAGTTATCTTCAAGTTGTCAACTTTAATCAATCTTTCTTGTCTGCATTTTGGACAATAAAGGGGATAATTCTCCAAAACAGTGTCCTTCCTAATTTTATTACGGGTTTTGCTCCCACAAACAGGACACAATATCCATTCGCATTTCATCATAATTAGTCTCTAATCCTTTCAAATCTCATTTTATATGACTTTTGCAAGCTGTTAAGCTAACTTGTGGAACATATGCCGAACCTTATCTATACGGCTATTCGGGCGGCGGGGTTGGCAAATAAATTTACCAATAGCTGGCTGGTATCCTTTTAACTCTGTCAAGCAGACTCCCTGCCCATTTGTGAAATAAGTTAAATCGTTCCTGTATTCTTGAATACATCTAGCAGGGATTTCTCCTTTCAGAATGACCTCGTCATTCTTTATCTGAGTACTTACAATATCTGCACAATACCTTGGAGCATCATGATACGCCCGTGAGAGATATTCCTGCGGTGCATAAATTTCAAAGTGGAGATATGGCTCTAATAGTTCTGTCCCTGCTTTTTTTAAAGCCTGCTCCAATACGATAGGGGAAAGTAGCCGAAAGTCTACGGGGGTACTTACAGGACTATAATACAATCCATATTCAAAACAGATTTTACAGTCTGTCACTTTCCATCCATACAGCCCCTGCTCGCAGCCATAAAGAACCCCCTCCATAACCGCATTTTGGAACGATTGATTTAAATATCCAAGTGAAACTCTGCTTTCATACTGCACTCCGCTTCCAATAGGGAGCGGCTCTATGGACAACCCGACAGAAGCCCAGAAAGGATTTGGCGGGACTTCTATGTGGATGGTATATTCTGCTTTTCTAAGCGGTCTTTCCATATATATAACAGTAGGCTCTTTTATTTCTGCCTCCACATGATATTTTTCCTCAAGGATGGCACAAATGACTTCCATCTGCAAATTCCCCAAAAAAGAAAGTATAATCTCATGCGTTGTAGTATCCACATAATATTTTAAAAGAGGGTCGCAATCTGAAATTTCTGTAAGTGCCCCAAGCAATATTTCCCGCTGTTCAGATTTCTTTACTGCAATCGTTGTTTGGAGCATAGGGAGAGGATTTTCAATAAATTTTCTCTGCGGCAACAGTATTTCGTTCCCCAAAATACTGTTTAGCTGCAAAACATCATTTGGTAAAATTACAATATCACCAGAGCAGGCTGTATCGGATGAATATAATTCACCGTTTGTCGGAACATACATCTCTGTGATTTTTATTTTCTCTTTTTCAGATATTCTAATAACATCCCTCAAATGCAATGTTCCGCTATATATACGCACATAAACAAAACGCCGCCTTTTCTCTGAATATTCAATCTTAAAAACCTGCCCGCATAGTTCAGATTGACCTTCAGGCGTTGATGAATAAAATTTACTGGCAATTACTTCTATAAGCTGCCGAATCCCCAGATTGTTTTTAGCGCTTCCGTGATAAACGGGAAATAACGTTCCGTTTTGGAATCTCCTGTTTTCTTCCTGTTCCAGTTCTGACATTTTAAACAGTTTCCCTGACATATATTTCTCTAATAGTTCATCGTTTCCCATAATTACCGTATCCCACTGTTCCATATCGTCATTGTCTGTTACATTTATATGGGGATGCTGCCCAACCTTTTGCTTCACTATAATTTCCGAAGAAAGCTTTGCTTTCATTTCTCGATATACCATTGGCAAATCAATCCCCTCTTGGTCAATTTTATTGATGAAAAAAATTGTCGGAATCTTCATTGTCTGTAGTGCATGAAACAGTATACGGGTCTGTGCCTGTATGCCATCCTTTGCAGAAACTAATAATACTGCTCCGTCTAATACGGATAAAGAACGGTATACTTCCGCCAAAAAATCCATATGGCCTGGCGTATCTATAATGTTGACTTTTACATCCTCCCACTGAAAAGATGTCACTGCTGTCTGGATAGTGATTCCCCTTTGACGCTCCAAATTCATTGTATCTGTCCTTGTTGTGCCTTTATCTACGCTCCCTGGTTCTGCAATTGCACCACTGGTATACAATAAACTCTCCGTTAATGTTGTCTTTCCTGCGTCAACGTGAGCCAGAATGCCTAAGTTAATTATTTTCATGTGATTTTCCTCCTATCAACACCCAAAAAAGGGCATAAAAATACCCAGTGATAAATACTCCTATCACTGGGTAAATAACTCCAATAGCCCCAAAACACTTATATGTTTTCGGGCATATAAAATTACATGATAAAAGTATTCTTAAACTGGGTACAAAAAACTAAGCCCCATATTAAAAGTGAAACGGGACTGCTACTTTTTGTTCCCACTATCAAATTGACAGTTTATTTAAGAATACCTTGCTGCATATTTATTAACTCCTTGTATAATACTGAATCTAATTATACTCCTTAACCCTTTATTTGTCAAGCTGACAAACTAAAGCAGAAAAAGCGGCAGGATTTCCCCCTGCCACTAATCATCTGTTTATGCAAAAATAATTTCCTTTTCCACAATCTCCCTCGCACAAGCCCTTATGTTATTGAGGCATCCTGTCCATTCTAAGGCGTTTTCTGCCTTTAGCTGTTCCGTTATGCCCTGTGCCTGTTTCATACCCTCTATGAGCCTTTCAAAGCGTTCCTGTGCCTGTCTGTTGATGTCGGCAAGGTAGGCGTTTAGCCTTAATTGATATTCATGGAAGCCATCTCTAAAATCTACACCAAAAATATTCATAAAATCTTTTTCAAATGTTTGGGCGTCTTGCCTTTCATCTCCATCTGTTTTTTTCCAAGTATTTTGAAAGGCTATTGCCCTTGTTTCTATCTCTGTCCAAGTCAGCATAAAAACTCCCCCTATTTTTTATTATTTTTCTTTGCTTCTTCTATTTTTTCTTTTATCCATTTATTATCGCCAAAATATTTAGTTTTATTCTCTTTATTATACCAATTTTTATCGTCTAATAACTCCATTCTATAAATTAAATCTATTCTATCATTTAAAAATTCATTTTGCTGTTGGAATTTTTTCCCAAATGATATATACATATATGTTATTATGGTTAAAGCTATTAAAAAACTTCCTAAAGGAATATAAAGAAGCCATAATTTCCAACTGTTAAATATCTTTGTCATAAGGTCATTTATGGCATTACTAATAGCTTTTCCATCAATGGTTTCATATTCTTCTTTTATCTTCTTAATTTCACTTGATATTGTCGTTAAAGTTGGGTCTAAATTTTCTATCTTTGATATAGCTTTTTGAATTTCTTCTAATCTCTCTGATGTAAGCTTTAATTCAGTTAATGTTTTCTCTATTTCTTTTGCTTCATTTTTTAAGTCATTTGCTCTGTCAAATATATTTGCCATGTAGTCCTCCTTTATATTTCCATTCCATCATTACTTTTACTTCTTTCTTTAAAACTTTTTTCCCATACATTTTCTTTTGATTTTTCTTTTATTTTTTCTATATCTTTTTGCTTTTCTAAATTTTTGAAATGTTCTCTCAATTTTTCTGTATCAAGAGCAGGGTGATATATTTGTTCTTTTAAACTTTCTAATCTGAATGTTGGCTTCTTACCTGTTCTATGTTCTTCATCAACTGTTAAAGTAATATATTTTCTATATTTTATAGAGCCATCTTCTTTAACTGTTTCTCCCCAATTAATTTCTACTCCTTTTTCTTTTAAAATTCTAGTAAAATCTTCTTTATTTTTTGCTTCTTCTCCTGCTTGAATATAAGCTAAAACAGCAGTAACTATATCACATGGTTTTTCTCCGTTTAAAGCTTTCTCTATTGCTTCTCTTGTATTTCTTGATTTTGCTACTACTTCTCCTATCTCTGGAACTTTATCTGTTTTTACCACAAGTTCTAGTCCATATTCTTGAGCTAATTCATCTGCTCTTTCTCTCCATTTTTCAAACTGTTCTTTCTCATAATAAAACTTCTCTCCATTCTCAAAATTTACAGAGTTTACTACGATATGATTATGAGTATGTGCTTTATCTGTATGTTGAGCTATAAAAACTTGATTTTCAGGAAAAAATTCTTTACATAATTTTACAGTCATTTCTAAAGCTTTATCATTATCTATTTCATTGGGCTTAAAACTATGTGTAAAATGCTTATATTGTCTATCATCTAATTTGTTATAAAATTCTTTAATATCTTGAAAGTCTTTAAAGGCTTCTTTATAGTTATCTGAACACAGTATTCCTACTGTCTGATTTGCTTTTCTTCCTACATAGTCTAAAACACCTTTACTTCCACCAACTTTTTTACTTGATTTATCTATTGCTTTAAAGATTGCCATAGTTCATCAAGCTCCCTTTGAATTTCTCTAAAATCAGATATAGTTTTACTATTACATTTTCTAGCTATTTGATTAAGGCTATTTCCAATACCTATTTTTAATCTATAAATAGCCTTTAAATTCTCGTTTAGTTCTTGAATATCTCCTAGCATATTTCTTCTTATTAAAATTCTTACAAATTCGTTCTTTGTTACTCCATATAATTTAGCTTGAGTTTCAAGCAAATTATAATCTTCTTCATCTAGTCTTAACGATAAATTTTTCTTCATAAAATTTATACCTCCTTTTTCTGCTTTTAGCAGGGGTTTTTAGGGGTAATGCAATACCCCTAAACGAGCGTCGTGACAGCAAAATGATTTATCATTTTGCCGTCAAAGACAGTGTGCTCGCTTCCTTAATTTTACTTAATATATATTAAGTATACCTCTTATTTTTTGACTTGTCAAAAAATAATGGTATACTTTCAAAAAATAACTAAATTAAGGAAGG
This sequence comes from Fusobacterium perfoetens, assembly GCF_021531475.1. Lineage (NCBI taxonomy): Bacteria > Fusobacteriati > Fusobacteriota > Fusobacteriia > Fusobacteriales > Fusobacteriaceae > Fusobacterium > Fusobacterium perfoetens. The sequence goes on from NZ_JADYTX010000052.1 coordinate 6,406, forward strand.
ACTAGAAATTGTGGCTAAAATATACTATAATAATATTACTATAAATAATCTTTTTACAGGAGGTTTTAACTATGGAAGAACTTAACCAAGTACAAGAAAATTTAGAAACTACTAAACCAAAGAAAAAAATCAAGACTTCTGAGGAAATTAAGCAGGAACTTATTAACAAGAAAAAAGAGATTGAAAAAAAACTAAAAGAAATTGAGTTAAAGGAAGCTGAAAAGAAGCTAAAACCTCTTTTTAATCTTTTCATAAAAAATGCACAAAAATTATCTGATGAAGATATAGCTAGAATGGTTGCTCATTATAAAATTAAATTTGCTGAAAAAAAAGAAGAAAATAAGTAAAAATTTATAAAATTTTTTGAAGCTCAAAAAAAATGACCTCGTAAAATCGTTTATAACGCATTTCTCGGGGTCATCTTGATGTTTTATACCTTTTATTTTTGAATCAAATTTAAGCTATTTAAAGGCTGTTTTAAGCATTTCCTTTTTTAAGATATTTTGAAGTTAGGTACAAAGTCATATTTTAAACAAATTTCTTTAATTTTTTTATTATCTTCTGCTTCTAAAATTTGACTACAAAATTCTTCGTGTTGTTGTTGGGATTTAAAACCGTGATTTTGTTTTATAATTAGCTGTTTTAATTCATCCAGAGTTAGCTTTTTTCTTAATGGATTTTCTTTCTCTATAATCTGTTGAATTTCCTCCCAGTATTTTTTGACTGTATTTTTAGACATTCCTGTATCTTTTACACACTGGTATTTTGTTGCTCTAGGATTAAATCTTAGGTAGTCTATAACTTCATCTTTTTTAGATTTTCTTCCATTTCCTATCTTATTCCAAGTAGTATTTTTATTAATAACATCTCTAATCATATTCATCATCTGAATATGAGCTTCTTGCTTTCTATAATTTCTCTTATTTGGAGGAATAGGTATACCTGTTACAATCTCTATATCTTTACGAGGAAAAGTCATATAACTTTCTTTATAGGCTTTTAGGGCATCTTCTATATCTTCTTCTGTAAAATGATTATCCTGATTTCCTGTCTTACTTTCCATCTCCTCTAAGAACGAATATGCGTCGGCTTTTACCTCCTCATAAGGTATATCACATTTTAGTCCATACATAGCAAGGCTCATTATACAAAAATACCTGTGTCCCTCAACTACTTTTTCATTATCTGTAATAGTTCTTTTCCACCAATCATATAAATCTCTTTTAATATGCCATTTTTTACGAGATTTATCGCCTTTTACTATCCGTCTTTCATACCAATCAGGGTACTTTTCTTTCGCTTCTTTTAAAGTTAATTTTTTCGGAACATAAAGAGCTTTATTTATAATGTCTATTTCTGTATCTACTAATTTTCTTCTTCCTGTTACCCATAAATTAAGTTTTTCAATGGTATAAAGCTCTGAATTTTCTAAATAAAAAGCTCTTACAACTTCTCCAAATTTTGTTTTTGTTTCAGGGATTCTAAATCCTTGAAAAATTCCTTGATATTGTCTTTTCTTGACGCTTGATGTATAGCCGTTCCAAACCAAGTCTATTAACCCATACTTAAATCTTTTTAAAAGGATTTTGATATTATCAAAAAGAGCTATAGGTTTTTCAAGAATATAATACAAATGCAGTCCATTTCCTGAGCTGACTATGATATTAGGTTTGGGCATAACCTCATTTTTATACTGATAAAAAATATCTTCTATTTGCTGCTTTCCTACTCCATCTAAATCAATGGCAAAAGCATATAAAAATCTTGAGTTTTTCGCCGTTCTGTTTCTCCCTATATAACTGATGGGGCTTGTGATGACAAACTCTCTATCTTTAATTTCTTCCAAAAAGTTCAAATCATTAAAAATCATAAAATGTCTTGCTCTATCTTTTAAAATTTCTGTAGCTATTCCGTGATATTTATGATTTTGATGTTCTTGAGAAGCTCCCTCACATTCCTCTAAAGGCATTTCATCATTTCTACTGTATATTAATTCAAAGAATTTATAGACATTAATTTCAGTATATTGAAAATAAGGATTGTATTTTAAATAACCATTTCTTAAATTATAAAGTTCTTTTTTCTTTTCTAAACCAGTCATAAAAGACCTCCAAATTATACTATAGAGCCGTTATATTATCAATGAATTTTTTGACCCTATTATATAAAAAATAAAAAGGACTGAAAATCCTCACCCAAATTATACTATAGAGCCGTTATATTATCAATGAATTTTTTGACCCTATTATATAAAAAATAAAAAGGACTGAAAATCCTCACCCAAATTATATGACAAAACAGAGAATGATGAGTTCTCCGTTTCTCTCACAGACGCAAAGTCCTTTTAATCATCTCACAGGTGCTAAGACCCAAATAGTAAAGGGAGTATAAATACTCCCTTTCTATAACTTAGTCGTAAAGACCATTTTACTTATGAACGTGAGCGTATAGCTCTTTTGTAATTAAATAATACCACATTTTTCTATGAAAATCAAGGATTTTTAAACAACAAAGAAGCTAAACCATTTTCTATAGCTTCCATTTGTTGAGCAGTTAATTTAACATTGACCATTTTTCCTTTTACTCTTGGCGTCATTAATCTTGACCTACTCACAGTTGTTATTTGATTAGGCAAAGCATAAGAAACTTTTTTTGTAGATAATTTAGGAATAATTCCTAAGTCTACCCTCGTAATCATTGACCCTTGTGGATTTTTTGAAGTAAAAGGAACTATGTTTGCTACTTTTCCTTGAACTGCTAATACCACACAATAATGTCTATCTCTTAGCTCTGAGCCTGTATTATATCCAAAATCAACAGAATATACATACCCTCTTTTTGCTTGAGCTAGTTCTAATTTTGGGTCTTGTAAAATCCTTTTATTATTTTTCAAGAAATTTACTAAAGATGTCGTCAGCAAAAGATAGTCATTCTCTTTCAAAATTTTTTTGATTTGTTTTAATGTTTTTCTAAAAATTCTATTAAATTTTTTCATCTCACTTCCTTTAGCTTCTCAGACCTTACAAAATCGTTTTTAAGGCGTTTTTTCCCTCTCAAGTAGGATTTATATCAAAAAATTATGAAAAGCCTTTATTTAACCTTTTAATCATTTTTGAAACTTTTAATTTTTTTATTTTTGGGCAAGAAAATCATTTCACAGAAAATATGTCTGTCAAGGTTGCGAAGCATTTATTTAACCTTGACTGACTAAGATTTTCTGTGATACAAAATTCTCTCCAAAAATAAAAATTTTACTCCTTAGTATATTTGTTTACAAATTCTAGTAAAGCAAAGTTTAAAATCTGAATTTTTGAATAATTTTTATGTTCATTACAGAATTTATTAAATTTATCTAGGACTTCCCTTGAAATTCTAAGAGATGTAGAGAAAGAACTCATTAATAAGATTTCGTTAGGTATTAATAAATCGTTCTCAGCTTTTCTACCAATGCTTATAAATTCATCTATATTATCCAAGAAATACAAGAATTTTTTTCCTAATTCTTCATTTTTTAGCCTTTCTGATATTACTAAACTTGTTTTGTTTGTAGTTTCCTGTAGGTCATCTGTGTTTTTTTCTTCTTTTTTATCTGTAGTTTCTTGTAGGTCGTTTGTAGCTTCCAAGATTTCAGGCTCTATTTTTTCTGTAGTTTCTTGTTGCTTAGTTGTAGTTTTTTCTTTTTCATCCGTAGCTTCTTGTAGGTCTTCTGTAGTTTCTCTCTCAACTGTTCCTTTTTTGTCTGTAGCTTCCTGTAGGTCGTTTGTAGCTTTAGGAGTTTCAACCTCTATTTCTTTTGTAGTTTCTTGTTGCTTAGTTGTAGTTTCTAACATTTCAAATTTTAATATTTTTAATTCTTTCTTTGTAAATGCTTTATAATTCTCTTGTAACCATTCCTCAAATTTTTTGTTAGTATAAAAAATTCTGTTCTCTTTTTTTCTAGTTACTATTTTTTCTACTGTTTCTTCTCCAAATTTTTTTATAGCTTCTTTTACTTGGATTACTTTTTCATCTACTACTTTTTTCATTTTCCCTCCTTTACTGATGTGGTTTTTTGTAGCCTATTTGTAGTTTTAATTAATTATACCTCTTTATCTCTTATTTTTCAAGCAAAAAAAAATACAAGGGACAATTTGACCCTTGTAAAATTTGATTTTATAGCTCCTCACTTTAGAGTAGAGGCTCACTCGTTTTTATAGCTCCTCACTTCAGAGTAGAGGCTCACTCGTTTTTATA
>NZ_JADYTX010000053.1 GCF_021531475.1 Fusobacterium perfoetens
CCCGTAGGGGAATCGAACCCCTGTTTCCAGAGTGAAAATCTGATGTCCTAACCGTTGAACGAACGGGGCAAAAATGGTGCCGCTTACCGGAATCGAACCAGTCACCTACTGATTACAAGTCAGTTGCTCTACCAGATGAGCTAAAGCGGCACTCACAGACAAGAATAATTATACTTTATTTTATAAAATTTGTCAACGATTTTTTTAATATTTTTTATTTTTTTATATTTTTCTTTTATTTTCAATAGTTTTTTTATTTATATTGACTATTTTTTATTAAACCTATAAAATATAATAAATGGGATTTTGATTTTTTTTAAAAATATTTTAGGGGGAGTTTTATGATTATTAAAGGGGAGTTTTTTGCCTTATTCACTGCTATCAGTTGGACTTTTTCATCTTTAACTTTTGGTAAAATATCAAAAGAATATGACACTCAGGTTGCTAATTTTTTAAGAGTTACAATAGGAACTATTATGGTTGGATTTGTTTGTTTATTTGGAAGTAGACATCTTTTTCTTCCTACTGATGTAACTTGGGAAAATTTAAAAATAATAAGTCTTTCTGGTTTTATAGGAATGTTTTTAGGAGATTTGTTTTTATTCAAAGCTTATAATATGATTGGGGCTAGAGTTACTATGCTTATTATGGCTCTTTCTCCTATTATTGTATCGATTATAGATTTTTTATTTTTAGATGTTACTCTTTATCCAATACAAATTTTTGCTATACTTATTACTTGTCTTGGAATTATTTTAGTAATATTTAAAACTGAAGATAAAAAAATTAGTCTTGGATTTTCTGTAAAAGGACTTTTCTATGCTTTTTTAGCAACACTCGGTCAATCACTTGGAGTTATTCTTACAAAACTTGGTTCTACTACTTATGATTCTTTAGCCACATCTCAAATCCGTTTAGGTGTTGCAATATTTTTCTTTGGAGCTGTTGTACTTTATGAAGGAAAAGCTAGAGAAACTATTAAAATGATAACTAGTAAAAAAGCTTTATCTCTACTTCTTATAGGAACATTTTTTTCTGTGTTTGGTATAGCTGCTCTTATTGAGGCTTTTAAAAGTGCCAATGCTTCTATCGCATCAACTATATCTTCAACAAGCCCAATTATTATGATTCCTTGTTCTATTTTATTCTATAAGGAAAAAATAAGAAAAAATGAAATAATTGGAGCTATTATCTCTGTAGTTGGACTTTCAATATTCTTTTTATAAAATTTTTAAAAACTCAGCTGTATTTCTACAACTGAGTTTTTTTTTGTGAGTGCATATTTATTTAGACAGAATTATTATTCTGTTAAATCTTATAATATATTTTTAAAATAATTTTGAGCCTCTTGGAAATCTTTTTCATTTGGGTGAGATTTTGCATCTTCTATTCTTTGAAGTCTTTCAGGAGTTAATGGGTGAATTAAATTTAATGGAAATTTACCCATTTTTTCAACAAGTTTTGGATCTATTTTCCCTCTGCATAAAAATCCCCCTATTAAAGTATTTTTCTCGCCACATAATTTAGAAACTCTCTCTCTTACATCATTTCCATGTTTTGATTCTGGATCAGCTCCAAGAGTTCCAAAATATCCAATCTTTTTATTTGACAAAGATTTTATAAACCCTTTAGTTTTTTTATCAGCACTACCTTTGTCAACCCAAAATCCTACTATAATCCTATTAAATTCATCTATATTTATATTTTTTACATCATCAACAGAGATTATATTTTTTTCTCCCTCTATTATTTCAAATATTTTTTCTCCAACTGCTTTTGTATTCCCTGTCAAAGAAGAATAAACCACCAATGTTTTATTCATTTTTCCCTCCTATTTATTATCTTTTATCATTTCTTCTACAATAGAAGCTGTAATGCTATTTCCCCAAAATACACCATCTATTGTATATTCCATTATATTATTTTTTATTTCAATCAATCCTTTTTCTTGATAATTTTCTAAAAGTGAATAAATTTTTTCATAAGATTTTCCACTCAACTCTTTTATTTTTTCAATTTCAACTTTTTTATATTGTAATATTCCTGAAAGTTTTTTTACTCTCATTTTTATATCATTGTCAAAAGCATAGAAAGTTATAAGTTTATTCAAATGAAACAGTTCATAATCTCCAACTCTTCCTCCTGCTCCTACACCAATAGGAATTAAATCAGAAAAAGAATTTACATTTCTAATATATCTATACTGATCTTTTCCATTAGTTATTTTTGTATGCTCCAAGATTGAATAACCGTTTTTTAAAGTTCTATCAAGAAATTTATCATGAAGTTCCTTATCTCTTGCTAAATTATATTTGAATATAACTTTATTTTCTGCTCTATCCTTTGAAATTTGAGATCCATCTTGTATCATAAGTGAATAAAAACTAATACTGTCAACTCCCAAACTGCAAGCTATCTTTGCATCATTTGTAATCTCTTCATCAGTTTGGTTAGGATAGTTATAAATAATATCTATACAGATAAGCCCTTTAAATTTTTTTCTTATCTCTTTTATTTTTTCTACTATATACTCTTGATTATAGGTTCTATTTAATATTTTTCTTCCTCTATCAGAAAAAGTTTGTATCCCTATACTTATTCTATTTACTCCATATCTTTCCATAATCTCTAATTTTTCCCAAGTAAGATTATGAAGAGTAGTTTCAAAAGTAAACTCGCAATCTTTGGATATATTAAAATTTTCTCTCAGTGTAGAAAGTATTTTATCTAACTGAAAAGGTTTATAAATAGTCGGAGTTCCACCACCGAAGAAAATTGCAGTTATTTTTTTATTTCTTATGTAGTTTTTTTCTCCGTATTTTTTAAACTCTTTGCAAAGATAATCTGTATAATCATTTAGATCATTATCTACCTGCTTTCTATTCATATTACAAAAAGAACAGATTTTATCACAATAGGGAGTGTGTACATATATTCCTCCCTCTTCTACCTCTGGATTTCCTTTTAAAACTTTATTAAATGTAAAAGGAGTTACTATTTTTCTTCCCATCATTTTTTCAATTATATTTTTTACATCATGATGTGATTTATATCTAATGTTAAACATCTTTCTTCTCTCTTTCTAAAATTATTTTTTAGGAGTAAATACAAACTCCTTATTAAAATACACTTTTATTTTTTTTCCTCTATAAACAATCGGTTCAAACTTCCATTTATTTAGAGCTTGGATAACCTCTTTATCAAAACCAAATTTTTTATTTGATTTTAAAACTTCTATTTTTTCAACTTCTCCATTAAGTCCAACCAAAAATTTTACTTCTATCACAACTGTTTTGTCATATCTTAATTTTTCAGCTTGTTTTGGATAATTTGGATCAACTTGTTTTATTATTTTAAAACCAATCCCACTAGAAGCAATAGCTGTGTAAGTTCCATCTGAATTTTCTATAAAATTATCTCTCTTTTCCTCTCTAGGAATTTTTTCTTCACTGGATTTTCTTTTCTTCTGTGGTTTATTTTTTAAAGTTTTTTCTTTTTTTATCTCTTTCTTACTTTCATTTTTACTTATCTTACTTTTTATTTCCTCTTTTATTTCTTTTTTAGGTTCTTCTTTTATTGGTTCAACTTTTTCTTCTTGAATAATCGCTTGTTGTCCTATACTTTCCTTTGAACTTTTTATATTATAAGAAATAGGAATATTTCTTTTAATAGGAATAGTGTTATCACCTAAAGTTTTTTTATTATTAATTCTTATAAAAAAACACATGTGAATTAGAAAAGCAATTAAAAAATATCTTTTCATATATTACCTCTATTCATAAAAATTTATTCCTAAATTTTCTATTCCTTGTTCTTTTACCTTTGTTATAAGATCCATAACAACTTGATATCTAAGATTTTTATCCCCTGTAATCGATACTTCTTTAACTCCTACCAAATATTCTCCAAGTCTTTCAATATCTATTGGAGAAGTTTTTCCATCTTTTAACATAAAATAGCTTTCATTTTTATCTACAATAATTTCTATTTTACTTTCTTCTGTTTTAATAGTTACTTTTGAAGTTGGGACATCTATATCAATTTTTCCATATTTATTAAAAGTAGTTGAAACCATAAAGAAAATCAAAAGAAGAAATACCACATCTATAAGAGGAGTTAAATCAAGGGACATTATTTCTCTTTTTTTTCTATATTTTCCCATATCTCCCCCTTAATTTTTTCTTATAATATTTATAATATTTGTTGTTATTTTGTCGATATCTTCTTCTATCTCTTCTATTTTTTTATTTAAAAGATTGTAAACAACTATTGCAGGGATAGCGATTGAAAGTCCAGCTGCTGTTGTAAGAAGTGCTTTTGATATTCCGTCTGCCACAAGAGATGGGTCTCCAGCTCCAAATGTAGAAAGATTTCTAAAAGCATCAATCATTCCTGTAACTGTCCCAAGAAGTCCAATCATAGGAGCTATATATCCAATTATTCCAAGAATATGAAGTCTTTTTTCTAAAGGACTAATCTCCTCCATTCCAATCTCTTTTACAAGTTGATCAAAATGATGAAAATCTCCATTTTTATTGCATCTTATCAAAAAACTTTTTACAGTTTCCCCAACCGTATTTTTTTCATTTAAACAAATTTCGATAGCTTTTTCCATATTATCAGAGGAAACAGCCATAATAATATTCGATTTAAAATCTTCGCTAAGTTTCTTTTCTCGTCTAAAAAAGAAAACACCTCTTTCTAAGATAATTCCCATAGAAATTATGGAAAGTCCAAATAAGATCCACATAAGTGGTCCTCCCACTTTTAAATAATACAATTTTCTTCCTCCTTTAAAATTTTAAAATCTATCTTAAAGTGCGGATTTTCAAAATATGAAAACTCACACATATAAATACCAATCCAAGAAAAATCTGAAGATGTAAATTTTTTATTCTCAATATTGATACACTAATACTCAATGTTAAAAGAACTAAAGCATTTATTTTGTTTTTCAAAGTAATTCCTTTTCTCTCATAATAGTCCTTTATATATCCCCCACAAACTTTATTATTTAATAAAAACTTGTGAAATTTTTCAGAAGATTTACTAAAAAAATAAGCACTCAAAAGATAAAAAGGTGTTGTTGGAAGTAGTGGTATTATTATCCCAACTGTTCCAAAAATCAAAGATATTACCCCTAATATTATAAAAATATTTTTTTTAATCATATATTATTTTCCTCCAACTTTTTCACAAAAATAATAATACTACAAAAATTAAAATATATCAATAACAAAAAAAATATTTTAAAATTATTTGACACGCAAAATAAAATATGGTATAACGTTTATGATTTTAAAAAATTATTTTTTTGCGAAAGGATTGGTTAAGTTTTATGAAAAAAATTATGATTCTTGCTCTTATAGCTTCAGCTAGTGCTTATTCAGCCACAGAAATACAACTTGATAAAACTGTTGTTTCTTCTACAACTGGATTTGAAAAACCGATAGTTGAAGAAAATAAAAATATTATTCTTATCACTTCTGAAGATATCTCTAAAAAACAATACACTGATGTAGAAAGTATTTTAAGAGATACTCCAAATGTAGTTATTCAAGAAACTGAATTTGGACCTGTGGTTAATCTAAGAGGAAGTGGAGAACGTTCAATGAGCAGAGTAAAAACTATGGTTGATGGTGTTACTATTACTCCTTTAGAAGAGGCTATGGGAACTTTGCCTATTAACTCTATTCCTGTTGGTGCTATTGAAAAAATTGAGATTATTCCTGGAGGAGGAGCTACTTTATATGGAAGTGGAACTACTGGAGGAGTTGTAAATATTATTACAAAATCAAATGCTAGAAAAGATTTTATAAATGCTGATGTAAAATATGGTTCTTTTGCTACTAAAGATACTGGCATTGCTTTTGGTCAAAATATTACTGATAATCTTTATGTAAATTTTGCTGGTCAATATGTAGATAAAAATGGTTACAGAGAAAATGAAGAACTTGAATCAAAAAGTTTTAACGGTGGATTTGATTATAAAATAAATGATAAACATAGGGTTAAATTCCAATCAACTTATTATGACGATGAGGGAACAAGCTCAACAGCTGTAGAAAATTCTATCCTAGAACACAATAGAAAAAAAGCTGGAGATAATATTTCTTCTGATTCAACGAGAGAATCTTTTGCTTTAGATTATGAATATAAACCCCTTGATAATTTTACTTTCTATGCTACTGCTTTTAAAACAAAGTATGAAAGAAATTTTATTCAAGATGATTTAATGGGCAAAGAACAAGTAGCTGAAATGATAAAATCAAATATGCCTTCTAAGCCAGAACTGGACACAATAAAAAATAGTTTAAAGATAACTGATGATGTAAAAGGAACAATGACTGGAAACTTTATAGAAAAAACTGAGGGAATTAAACTAAAATCAAAATATGATTATAGTAGGGGAAGTTTAGTTTTTGGTTATGATTATACAGCTACTAATTTGAAAAGAAATAGTTTAGTAAATACTGATTCTTTCACTGGAAAAGTAATGGGTATGAATTTTAATGCCATATTTAAAACTGATACCTTTGTAGATATGAATAAAGATACTCACGCTTTATATACTTTAAACGATTATAAATTAACTGACAGATTAAATCTAATAACAGGTTTAAGATATGAATATTCAAAATATAATGGAAATAGATTAACAAATACTAAACCAAATATTAATGTTGAATTTAAACCAGGTTCTGGAATATATAATCCTATGTCTATATCTGTTCCTTCAAAAACTTCTGAAGTAGATAGAACTATTGATAACTTTGCTGGAGAAATTGGACTTAATTATAAATACAGTGACACTGGAAATATTTATTCAAGATATGAAAGAGGATTTATCTCTCCACTTCCAACACAACTTACAAATAAAATAAACAATGGAAAATCAACAGAATATCAAGATAGTAATCTTGATTCAGAAACTATTGATAGTATCGAATTTGGTGTAAAAGATTTTATTGGAAATTCTTATGTTTCAGCTACAATTTTTGCATCTCAAACAAATGATAAGATAGCTACTCTTGATAGAAATTCTGATAACCCAGCTACAAAACTTTGGAGATTTGTAAATATTGGAAAAACTAGAAGAATAGGAACTGAATTTTATTCTGAACAATATTTTGATAAATTAACTCTTAATCAATCTATTTCTTACGTAGATGCTAAAATAACTAAAGTTGGCAATGTAAATGATGGAGAAAGTTATCTTCAAAAAGGGGATAAAGTTCCTATGGTTTCAGATTGGAAAATTACTTTGGGAGCAGATTATAATTTAACTGACAGATTATCTTTTGGAGCAAATTATACATACAACAGTGGATATGAAAAAAGAGAGCTTGCTGAAAGTGGTAAAACTCCTAAAACTATAAAGACTTCAGGATATGGAGTTACTGATGCCTATATTAGATATAATGTAAGTGATTATTTCACTCTAAAAGGTGGTATAAATAATCTATTCAATGAAGAATATAATTATTATGAAACTTCTACAACATCTATCCCAGCTCCCGAAAGAAATTATTATATCTCTGGAAGTTTCACTTTCTAGTTTTACATAACTTTATATAGAAAAAACTCAGTTGTATCTCTACAACTGAGCTTTTATTTATAAAACTATTTTAATTATAAGCTTTCAGCGAATGCTTGTAATGAAGTTCTAGCTTGTCCGAAGTCAACCATTTGTTGGTCAAATCCAAATTTGATATGAGGTAATCCAACTTCATCAAGAGCTTTTCTTAATGATGGATATTCTAATTCTTCTGGGTCACAGAATTGCATCATAGCGATGATAACTCCATCTGCTCCAGCTTCTTTAGCTTTTCTTGCAACATATTTAGGACGTTCTTCGATTTTTGGATCGTAAAGGATTGTATCGTTATCTTGGTTAGCAAATTGAACTGCTAATGCTCTGATAGGATCTTCTATATCCATTGGAACATCTGTTGTGAATGCTCTTGATTCGTGAGCAACGTCGTCAGCAACTATAGCTACTTTGTATTCATCGAATAAAGCTAATAATGTAGGGTTGTCAATGATGATTCCTGAAGTAAGAACTTTAACTCCGTTCCATTTAACTTCTGGTAATTTAGCTAATTCTGCGTTTAATTCTTTTAACATAGCTGTATGTTCATCTTTTAACATGAAGAAAGCACTCTTAAGAACTGCTGATCTGTTTACTGCAGAAACTGCTTCTGGGTGTTTTCCAGCAAGTCTTACGAATTCTCTTCTTGCTGCTCTACTTTCATTGTAAACTTTGAAAGCTTCGAACATATCTTTGTCTTCAATTTTATGTCCAGCAATATCTTCTAAGTCAGCTTTGATTCTTCCGAATTCATGCATTGTATATTTGATTCCGAATTCAGGTTTTCTGTTTTGTGGGTGAGCTAAGAACATCATTCTTACTTGAGGTATAGCCACTTTAAAGTTTTGAGTTAATGGACGTAAAGTATCACACATAGATGATAAAATTACTCCTGATAATCCGTCAAATTTTCCTTCTAATGCCATTTCAAGGTTCATTTGAGCTATTGTACAGTAGAAAGATGCGAAGTATTCTTTTGCTCTACTGATTGTTCCGTGAGTTCCCCAAATTCCAAATGGAACCATTCCTGATGCATATACTATTTCTTCTGGAATGTAGTATGGGAAACATCCGATTATTTTTTTACCTTCAGCTTTATATTTAGCCATTTGTTTTTCTGGATTATATGCAATTTCTTTAAAACTATTTAATAATTCCTCAATTCTAGTCATTATTTGTCTCCTCCCTCAGCTTTTTTTGCTCTGTTTGCTTCCATTACTTCAAATAATCCTTCAACACGAGTTCTGTATTGCTCGTCAGAGAAGTTTCTAGGGTCAGCTTGGTCTCCGTCAAATCCAGCAACTGCAACACCTAAGTCTTTACGGAATCTTCTTTCCATTTCAGGCATATATCCACTCCAAGGTTTACAACTTCTGTTGTAGTGAACTAAGATACCATCAACATGGTTTTCTTTACATAGAGTTTCTCTCCATTCAACACCTTTTTCAAGACAAACTGAGTTTGGTGCAACACAGTAAGCTCTCATTAATTCGTCCATGTTATTGTAAACGAATCCGAATGCAGGAGCGTAAACAACTGCTGTAGTATTGATTCCTTTTTCTTTTAATGGTGCAAATAATTTTTGTAATTGTGGCCAACAAGGGATTCCTTCAAACATGATTCTGTAGTTTTCATCATATTTCCAAGTTGATTTTCCATTTTTTACGTTTTCTTCTAATTCTGCTGCTAGTGCTTCAAAAGCTTCTGCAGTTGATTTTTTAGCACGAGCTGTAACTATATCAGCCATGTGGTTGAATAAGTCGAATCCAGCGAATGGAGCTGGTTTATATTGTAAGTAAGAACATACTTTTAACCAAGCTTTTGCTGAACGGTTAGCGTTTTCACAAGCTTCTTCGAATTTTTTAGGATCCATTTTACGTCCAGCTATTTTTTCTAATTGAACGATAGCTTCGTCAAATTGTCCTCTTAAGTAATCTACTTGAGCTTGGCTTACTTCTTTAGTATTGCTGTATGGAACGTCTATCATGATTAATGGAATGTTATGCATTCTAGCTATATTTTCATACCATTTTGTCATACAGTTACAAATGTTGTTACAACATAATACGAAATCTGGTTGAGGCATTGGTTTTTCTTCTGCTTCATATCCAGCTGCGTATGCTAAACTGATTCTTGTATAAGCACAGATATCGTTGTCATATCCCATAGCTTCTGCGTGTTCACACATTCTTTCTCCACCATGTTTTGCTCCGATAGCTGCTGCTTGGTTTTCAGGATAAACAAGTTTTAATCCTAAAGCTTCACATATTTCTGAAGGGAATTTAGATGATGACCAACCTACTGGTTCTCCATTTCTTTTTGCTTCCCATGCTGCTTGATATACTTCTCTTTCAACTAATTCTCTAAGTACAACCTTAGCTGGTTTTTTTTCTTCTACTGGCTTATTTACTTCGCTCATTCTATTCACTCCTTTGTATTTGATCTGTACCCTGTCAAGTACTCAATTTAATTATCAACATTTTTTTCTTTAAATTTCCTATATTCTATTGGACT
>NZ_JADYTX010000054.1 GCF_021531475.1 Fusobacterium perfoetens
GATATATATGTATTTACTATTTTTATATAATAATTTATTGATAAATCATTTATTGAAAAAAATTTTACTCTTTCTAACATTTTATCTCCTAATTATTATAAATATTTATTTTAATATTTGCTTTAACCATTCAGGAACTTCTTCACATACTTTTATATATTCAGAACCAAATTTAGTATAACATAATTTATATATTCCTGAATTATCATAAATCTTTGCATAATCTACTAAGGGCAAGATAGCCTCTAAATTCTTCAAAGTTTCTATATATCTCTTTTCAATTACATCTTCAGGAATATCGTGTCCCCCTCTTTTAACCCTATTTTTAACCCTTTGTTTTGCTATTTCAGGAGAATCAACTCCAACATAATAAAGATGAATTGTATATCCTTTCTCCTTAATTTCTTTTATAGCTTTTATAATATTTTTTCCAGTAAGAGTTGTTTCTTGGTTAAAAGATATATTTTTTTCAACACATTCTTTACGAAGTTTTAAAGCCATTTTTCCTGCTCTTACCTGGTCTTGGTTACTTCTCCAATCTCCTATATTTCTTACAATTTCATCAGTATTTATTCTAACTCCTAAATCTAACGTTGGTGTAATTGTATTATAAAGAGTTGATTTTCCAGCTCCATTCACTCCTGCAAAAATCACATAATTTGGCATTAAAATACTCCTTTTGTTATTAATTTTTGTTGAAGTAATTGAGTTTTCCATTCTTCTAATTTTAAATAAAGTTTCTTTTCATCATCAGATTTGGCATTTTCTACCATTTTATTTATATCGTAAGTTGATAATTTTAAAATATACTCATATAAATTTTCTGCATTTTTTAAATCTTTCATTTTCTCACCAACCTTTTTATATTATAATATAAAATTATTTTTGACTTTTTTTAATTTATTTGTAGTTAACTTTATTTTATTATCTCTTGAATACATTGTATAATTTATTTGCTAGTTTGTCAAAGTAAAATAAAAAGGCAAGTTATAAACTTACCCTTTCTATAATTATCATTCGCCTTTACGGTAGCGAGACACCCATATCTTTGTATAATAATTATACCTTTTTTTCATAAAAAGTAAAAATTTTTTTTGAGATTTAGTGTTAGAAATTGAAAATTGCCCACTTAAAATTACTTTGTAATTTTTGAAATTGGAGCTTCTTCCCATAATTTTTTCCCTTTTTTAAAAAGTAATTATATATTATTTTACCTTAAAATAAAAAATATACATAAAAGGAATATTTTTAAAATTATTATTTTAGGAAATAAAAAATATTCTGAGAGGTTAATAAAAGAGTAAAATAAAAGCTCCCAAAATATTGAGAGCATCTATTCTAAGCTTAAATTTTTTAAATATTACTTTTTATCTTAACTTTATCTGAAAATAATTTTTGAACTCCCAACAAATAGTTCTTCTTCTTTTAATAAATTCTCTAAATTCCATTTTTTATCTAAATTTTCTATTTCATCTTTTGAAAGAAAATTTTTTTCATCCACTAAGTTAATTTTATTTTCAAATAAAAGATTTTTTATTTCTTCTTCAGATAAATTTCCAGATAAACCTTCTTTGTAGTTTTCAAAAGCTTCTTTAAAATCTTTAATGGAAAATTCTTTTGAATTGTCTATTCTTTTTAGTAAATTTTTTATTATTTTGGAATTATCATAATTAAATAATTCGTCACCACTTTTAAATTTTGAAAAAATTTCTTTTGAAAATTCAACAGAATGTTTAAATTTAAGTTTTTCAAACCCTTCATTTTGAATATCATAATTTTTATCTAAAGGATCAACTATAAAATATCCTTTTTGCTTGTAACAACGTGTAAAAGGTTGATATCCTATTGGATAAATTTTTAGTTTATCTAATTCCAAAAAGTCAATATTTTTTTTTATATATAGATATCCATAAGGTTCTTTCTTTATATCTTCCTCACATAAAGGTCTATATTTTTCTGATTTTTTATCGTAAATACATGTTGCAAAAAATAATGCTACAGCAAGCCTATCTGTTATATCTATTAAATTAGTAGCAAGTCCATAGTGTTGAGCAATTGCATATCCAAATACATCTCCAAAAATAGACCACTCTTGTACCTGCTTTAATTTATCTAATTCTTTAGAAAAGTGTATAACTTTTAAAGAACTTTTAAATTTTTCTAACTCAATATTATCACAATTATTTTGATTCAACACTCTATTAAGAGAAGAATTACTTTTTTTATATAGAGCATTTTCACCTCTAAAATAATAATTTTTCATTCCATATCTGATAACCTTTCCATGAGGATATGGGATTATATGCCCATTTATATTTCCTTGATTAAAAAATTCAGATAAAATATCTTTTCTATTTCCTTTCAATAAAATTTCTTTTGAAAGATCTGGATTTTCTTTTCTATATTTAGTGTATTCTAAATTATACTTTTCTTGCTCTTCATCCAAATAAAGATTTTTTTTTAAAATTTCCAAACTTATTTCTTTCATATTTCTCCTTAATATTTTTAATTTTACTATTCTTATTTATAAAAATTTATCTTAATATTAATTGATGTTATAGTTATACTTTATTTCATTAAAGAAGTCAAGTTCTTTATTTTAAGATAAAAAAGAGGTCAAAATTTTCTGACCTCTCTTTGTTCGCATTATTAAACAACTTTAATTATTTTTGATAGCCATTTCTTTTTGCATTTGCGATACAATCTACTTTATTAGAATACCCTTGAGAAGAAGAGCCAACAATCCTTCCATTAGGTGCAGTTCTTCTCCAACGCCACTCTCCTTTGGTATCACGATAAAACTCCCATTTATCTTCCATTGTTATTTTCACCTCCCTATTTATTGTATTCTATTTTTTTAATAAAAATAATTATTCTATATTACATTAGAGATATTCAGAAGAATAAATTTTTAATTAACTTTTTTATTATGTTCTTTCTTTATTTTAATATTTTCTTTTAATAAATTTCTAAAATTCTTATTTAATAAGAAAATTAAAGTTATAGCTATTAAAGAAATACTTGATATTTTTACAGCATAGACTATCCAAGATAACCAAGAAGTAATATTTTCTTGAATAAACGGTTTTGTTATAAAATTAAGACTTATTAAAGAAATAATCACAAGAATTAAATAATTCCCATAAACTTTAATATATTCTTTCCAGTCTTTATTAAAACATCTTTCAAACACTAAAATAGGTTTATAAATTAGTATAACTGTGATGTTTGAAACAATAGTTCCAATTATTACTCCATCTAGTCCCAATTTTAATCCAAGTATAATTGATACAACTAAATTTATCACACTTTCTAAAATAGGGGATTTTATATCATCAAAAAAACCCGCTCCTTCTTTAAATTTATCTAAAATTCCTCTAAATAAATTAACCCAAAGATTAAAGCAAATCAACTCTATAGTAAAATTACTTAAAAGTATTGTTTCAACTAACCAAAGATTAACAAAACTATTAATCAAAACATACATACAATATGTGAAAACAGTTGCAATAAAACAGTAAAAAATATTAAATTTTTTTAAACTTTCATAAATTTCTATTTTATTGTGCTTAGCTATAAAATTTCCTATCTTTGGAGAAAGAACATTTGTTAAAATATCTATTATAGTTTTTAGAGTTTGAACTATCATTTGATAACTAGCATAAATCCCAACTATTTCTAAGGAAGTAAATTTCGATATAAGAATTAAATCAGTATTAAAAACTACTAGTCCTCCTATTTTATGCCAAAATAAATTTTTAATATCATTTTTTATTCCGTTAAATTTTTCTTTTGTTTTTATTATAAATGAATATTTTTTCTTATAATGAAATCTAAAGAATACCCATTGAACTAAATTGTCCAAAATTAATAAAATAATGTAAATAAAAAAAGAATGATATTTTATAATACAAATTATCTGTAATAGTTGAAATAAAGACTTTGAAATTGATTGCACACTTCTAACATATAAAAATTCTTGGTTAGCTGTAAATAAAATAACATATTTTATAAATAAATAAGTTGAAACTGTATTCAAAACATATAAAACCCAATAGAAATAAATTTCATTAGAAAAATTTGATACTTTCGTAAAAAATGGTATTATAGGAATACATAAAGCTCCCAATATTATTAGTAAAACAGCTATTTTATTATAAATATTATCGATCGTGTTAATTACAATACTTATATTTTTATAATCTTTTTCTGCTAAAGGCTTATAAAGAGCAAAAGCAGAAGCACTTCCAAGACCCATTTCTATAATATTAAGGTATGCTAAAAGTTGAGTAAAAAGCTTCATTATACCTAAAGTTTCTAGTCCCATATATTGTACAAAATATCTATTTTGAATAAATAAAACAGCATTAGACAAAACTGTTAATATAAAATTAATTAAAACTTCTTTTTTCAAATTTATTCTCCAATTTCTTGTGTATTAAATAATGAATTATTATAAATAAAAAATAGAAAGATAAATATTTAATGTTTGGAAAATAAGAATCTCTACTCATATAATAAATATGTGGCAAAATTATTAAATAACCCCCCATATTCAATTCACTTTTTTTTCTATTTAAAAATAAAATTCCAATAATAAAACCTAACATAAACATTAAAATAATAAATATTATTTTTGAATCTAAAGCAATAACTTCCCCTAAAAAACTACCTCCTATTCCTTCTCCATTTAAATATCTTTGAGGAGATAAAAAATAACTTAAACTATGAGATAAAACTCCACTTTGTCCATTTAAAATTGTATTACCTTCTTCAGTAGTAAAGCTTAGTATACTAAATTGTATAACATCTTTTAATTCGTTTTTAAATTTTATAATTGTTCCTAAAACATTTATACTTACTCCTTGTTGATTAAAAAAGGAAAAAAATAATTTGTTTAAATTAAAACTTAAACCACTTCTAAATTGATTTATATATTGAGAGAAAGTAATAACAAACATTGTAATCCCACTAATTAATAAATAATTAATCTTCTTCTCATATTCAGTAAAATAATAAGTTATAACAACTAAAATTCTAATTATAAATCTTCCTCTACTACCAGATAGAGCTTCTAAAAATCCAATAAATAAATACTGAAAAGATATTATTAAAAAAATTTTTTTTGAAGGTTTAGTCAATAAAAAAAGGATATAACTTATTTCAGAAAAAGTACCACTTCCTTTAGTAAAAAAAGGATAAGTAATTTTTTCTCTATAAAGAGCTAAGTATCCTTTTTTTTCTATAAAATTATATAGAATAATTTTTTTATACGAACTCAAGAAGAAAAATATTTCAAAAAAGACAATATAAATCTTTCTTAATACAAAATCTATATTTGAAATTTTATATTCTTTTATTTTCATAGTTCTGCTGCACAAAAAGTTTCCTACAAGAAAACCTAAATTAATAAAAAGAATAGCGAAAATAATAACTTTAAATAATTCTATTTGTTCTATTCCTTTTAAAGAAAAATTAATAAATCTATCCATTGACATAACATCTCTTAAGTTAAATAAATCAAGAAGAAATCTTCCACCCAAAAAAATAAAGAAAGTTCCTAAGAATATATTATACGGTTGAAAAAAAGAAATTAAAATAGTTCCACATAATAAAGAAAAACCTAAAATAGACAAGAACTGAAAATCTAAAAACTTTCTAAAAAATAAATTATATGAGTTTTCATTATTATATAGATAAAAAAATTCTATAAAAAGCAAACATATTAAAATAAAATTGATTTTTATTAAATTTATAATTTTTATTTTATTTTTCATTTTTATCCCCTAATTTTTGAATTATACTTATCCATTGACTTATTATTTTATTTTTTTCAAATTTTTCTAAGTTTTCCTTACTTTTACTTGAAAAGTTTTTTCTAATATTTTGGTTTTCAATCAAATAATTTATTTTCTCTATCATTTGGTTTAAATTTCCATTTTCAATTAAATATCCATCTATATTGTGTCTAATAATTTCTGATGGACCTGTTTCTATGTCAAAGCTTATAAGTGGTAAAGAATTTGCTTTTGCTTCTAATAAAACCATAGGTAATCCCTCATAATAAGAAGTCATTACATAAAAGCTATATTCTTTATATATTTCATAGATATTATCAGATTTTCCTTTAAGTATTAGTTGATTTTCTAAATTATTTTCTTTGATTAAAGATTTTATATTTTCAAATTCATCTCCATCTCCGTAAATATTCCATTCCCAATCTTTATTTTTTTCTAAAACTTTTTCAGCAATTTTTACCAATCTGTCATAACCTTTTACCTTATCAAATCTTCCAACTGTTATTATTTTTTTACTATTAATATTATATTCATTTTTTAAATTTAGTAAACTATCATCTATAAAATTATAGATAAAATCTATTTTATTTTCAGACATATTAAATTTCTTTATATAATTAATCTTATCTTTCTTTGTTAAAGTAATAATTTTATCTGAAAATTTTGAAGCCATATATTGATTTAGTTTTTGGAATTTATCATTATTTATTTCATTGTTTAGATTAGAATGCTCACAAGAAATTATTTTTAAATCTTTTATAAAAAATTTGCAAATAGAACTAATTAAAGGAGTTCCCATTCCAATTCCTATTAAAATACTTATTTTCTCTTTTTTTAAAAATTTTACTAATTTAAAAGTGGCTACAAAAAAATAATATCTCATTCTAATATTATTTTTATTTAAGTATTTTATAAAAATTTTATTATCAAGTTTAAAAAATGGTTTTTTATTTGTCTTATTTAGACTAATATAATAATATTTATTTGTTTGGTCTCTTTTTATAAGCTCATTTAATAAATTAGTTGCTACTCTTTCTCCGCCACTAATTGTTGTTATATCAATTTTAAAAAATCCTATATTTTTCACTTCTCCACCTATAAATTCCACTTAAATACTGTTTTAAATGGATTATTTAAATCTTTCCTAAATACTTTATGTATATCTTCTATTGTTTTTACTTCTTCTTGTTCTTGAATTATCATTTTTAATCTCATTTGAAATTTTTTATCTTTCATAAGCTCTACAGCTTTTTCAAAATCTTTATACCCTGAACGGCTACAACCAACAAAAGTTAATCCTTTTTCAAGTATATCTCTTGTATTTATTGGGATTCTATTTTCACTTACTCCCATAAGCATAACAGATCCTTGAGGTTTTATATGCTTTATAATATCATCTATTGCATAACTGCTACCTTCTCCACCAGCACATTCAAAAGCGTGATCTATTTTATAATCTTCAGGAATATCATCAACCAAAATAGTTTCATCTACAAAAGAAAATAAAGAAAGTTTTTCAGGATTTTTTCCAAAAACTATTATTTTTGAATTAGGAAATTCTTTTTTTAAAATATTTGAAACTATAAAAGCTAAACTTCCATCTCCCCAAATTCCTATTTTTTCTTTATTTGAATGAGAAATTTTTTTGAATCTTTCTAAAGCATGAGTACCAACACTTATAAACTCTGTTATAGCTGCTACTTCTAAAGAAATATTTTCAAATGGAACTAATCTATCTTGTGAAATATTAATATATTCCCTCATAAATCCATCATAACCACTTGATAAAAATTTGGCTCCTTCTCCATAGTTTTCATAAATTTCATCATTATATTTTCCAGGAACATTAGGAATTAAAACAACTTTTTGTCCTTTTTTAAATTTTTTAGATTTATCAAAAACAACCTCTCCACAACATTCATGTATAAGAGCCATAGGAAGTTTTTTTCTTAATACTTTTTTATCTCTATTTCCTGTATAATATCTTTGATCGGCATGACATATTGCCATATATAAGGGTTTTACAATTACATTATCATTAAAATCTATATTTTCATATTTTATTGAGATTACTCTTGGACTAACTAACTGATAAACATAATTAATCAATTAAGTTTCCTCCTATCATAGCTTGAGCTATTTTATAATCACTTGGAGTAGTTATTTTAAGATTAGAAATTTCTCCTTTTACCAAGTAGACAGGATAATTTTTTACAACACAGATTTTACAAGCATCTGTTAAAATTTTCTTTTCATCTTCTGAAAGTTCGTTGTATAATTTTTTTAATATAGAAATTTTAAAACTTTGTGGAGTTTGTCCTTGATACATAAATTCTCTATTAGGAATTTCAGAGATAATCTCTTTATTGTTTGAAACAACTATAGTATCAATTGCTGGAACTACAGTATCACAAGCACCATATTTTTCTGCAAACTCTATATTCTCATTTAATATTCTTGATGTTATAAAAGGTCTTACAGCATCATGAGTAACTATTATATTATTTTCATTTTCTCCAAATTTATTTTCAATATCGCTAACTATATTCATAATAGTATCGTTTCTATCTTTTCCACCTGAAACTAAAACTATTCTTTTCTTATTATCTTCATCTAGTATATATTTATTGATTAAATCTTCCATGTATAAAATCCAATCTTTATGAGTTCCTATATATACATAATCAAATTTTTGACAAAGTAACATTTTTTGTAGTGTATGAATAATTATTGGTTTATCTCCCAATAATAAAAATTGTTTTGGCATATCAGCAATATTCATTCTTGAACCGATACCACCAGCTAAGATTGCTCCAAATATCATTTTTCTTCCTCCCATAGTCCTACTTCTTTTAAAACTCTTTCTGTTGAATTTCCATCAAAAGGATTAAAGAAATATCTAGCAAATTTTTCTATTCTTTCCAAATCCCATTCTTTATTTATAATTGAATTAACTACTTCATCTGTTGTATAGTTTATTTTGTTAGGAATAAAATCATAATAATTATAATAAAATCCTCTATCTTTAATGTATTCTTCTACATCATACGAATAAAACAATATTGGTTTTTTCATAATTGAAAATTCAAATATTATTGATGAATAATCACTAATCAAAATATCTGATGCTATTAATAAATCGGATACTTGAGGATAATCTCCAAAATTAAAAGAAAATTTATTATCTACTTGTATATTGTCTTTTTTTATACTTGGATGAAGTCTTAAAAGTAAAACATAATCTAATTTTTCAAGTTTTTCTTTCATTAAATTAATGTCTAATTTAAGATTAAAATTACCTTTATCGTTATCTCTAAAAGTAGGAGCATACATTATTATTTTCTTATCTTTTAAATTTGTATATTTATTAAAAAACTCTTCTTTGACTCTTAATTTTTCATTTTCTTTAAAGAAAATATCTGCTCTAGGTATTCCTAAATTTTTAATTTTTTCTCTTTCAATACCAAAAGCTTCAGCATAGATGTCAATTATTTTATCACTAGAAACACTTAATAAATCTATTGATTTAAATTTGTTTTTATTATATTTGATATTTTTATCTCTTAATTCAGCAAAACCAAATTTTTTGAATGCTCCAGCTCCATGCCATAATTGAATATTTTTTTGTTCATTTCTTTTAGGGAGAAAGGATAGAAATCCTGAATCAGCAAACCAATATTTTGCTGTTGCTAAATGATAAATTCCTTTTAAGTTATAAAAATTATAATTTTTTATAAAATTATAATTCTGTTTTTTTTGTAGTTCCACTAAATAAAAAGAATATTTTTTTTCTTTTAAATATTCATAAATATTTCTACAATTTCCTGAAAATTTTGAATTTGTCCCTTCACAAAATACTATCTTTTTGTCTTTTAAAGGAAAAATGCTAAAAATTTTAAATTCTAATATTAAAAATAATTTTAGAATTTCTTTCATATAAAGCACTATATTATTTTTCATTTTTCTCTCCTCGTATAATATTTATATAATAATTTTTTAATTATTAAGCTATTTTAATTTTTATGTAATATACTGTTAT
>NZ_JADYTX010000055.1 GCF_021531475.1 Fusobacterium perfoetens
TATTTTTGTGATGCATTTTTTTAAATTAACAAATTTATTTAATTTTTTTATTTTTGACTTGACATTTAATAGTTAGTCTCTTATTCTTTATTATATACGGTGCATACAATTAAAAATATCTTCATGTTGCATTGTTACAACAACACCTAATTCTTTTCCTACTTCAGCTAATCCATCTGCTACAATTTCCATAGAATCAGTAGCATTTGACATATCTACTATCATCATCATATTAAAGTAACCATTAACTATAGTTTGAGAAATATCTAAAATATTTATATTTTTTTTAGATAAAAATTCACATACTTTTGCTATAATTCCAACTCTATCTTTTCCTAGTACTGTTATAATACCTTTCATTTGAGCCTCCTCGATTTTTAATATATCTTAGTATATCACTTATTTAACATTTTGCAAATAAAAAACTTTTTACATTCACTAAGACAAAAAAACTGCCAAAAGGCAGTTTTTCATTTTTTTATTGAACTATTTTAGTCTTATTGACTATTTTACTACTGTTACTTTAACAGCTATTGGTCCTTTAGCTCCTTCTTCTACTTCAAAGCTAACAGATTGGTTCTCTTCAAGATTTTTAAATCCTTCTCCAACAATCCCTGAAAAATGTACGAAATAGTCTTTTCCCTCTTCAGAAGTAATAAATCCAAATCCTTTTTCTTTGTTAAACCATTTAACTTTTCCTTGTAACATCAAAACCCTCCAAATTATTTATTTTCAGTTCTCTACCAGATAAAAAAATCTATCAGAACATCCTTATTATACTCTCAACTGAAAATATATGCAAGAGTTTTTTTAAACTGTAGTAATTTCTTTTTCTTTTAATGCCAATAAAGAATCTATATCTTTTATAGCTTTATCTGTTAATTTTTGAACTTCTTCTTCAGCTGATTTTAATTCATCTTCAGTAAGTTCTTCGGCTTTTTGAAGTCTTCTTAAGTTGTTATTTATATCTTTTCTTATATTTCTAGCTCCAACTTTACTTTCTTCAGCTTCTTTTTTAGCTAATTTTACATATTCTTTTCTTCTGTCAGCTGTTAATTCTGGTACCATAAGTCTTATAACTCTACCATCATTATTTGGATTTAATCCAATATTTGCTGTCATTATAGCTTTTTCTATAGCTGGTATTATTGATTTATCCCAAGGATCTATTACTAAAAGTCTTGCTTCTGGAGCTGATACTGTTCCTATTTGATTTAATGGCATTAGAGAACCATATTGTTCTACTTTTATTCCGTCTAACATAGCAACGCTAGCTCTTCCAGCTCTTATTCCTGCAAATTTATGTTTTGTTGCTTCGATAGTTTTTTCCATTTTTTCTTTACATTCTTTAATTAGTAAGTCTTTACTCATAAAATCCCTCCTATATTTAATTATACTACTACTGTACCTATTTTTTCTCCCATTACTACTTTTTCAATATTTCCTTCTACTAAAGAATTAAATACGATTAATGGAAGTTTGTTATCTCTACAAAGAGATATTGCTGCAGCATCCATAACTTTTAAGTTTTTATTTAAAACTTCTGTATATGTTACTGTTTCATATTTTACTGCGTCACTGTATTTTACAGGGTCTTTATCATAAATTCCATCTACTTTTGTAGCTTTGATTACTACGTCTGCATTGATCTCAACAGCTCTTAATACAGCTGCTGTATCTGTTGTAAAATATGGATTTCCTGTTCCAGCCCCAAATATTACAACTCTTCCTTTTTCTAAATGTCTTTGTGCTCTTCTTTTAATAAAAGGTTCTGCAACTTTTGGCATCTCTATTCCACTTTGAACTCTAGTTGGTATTCCTAATTTTTCGATAGCATTTTGAAGAGCTAGTGAATTTATCATTGTAGCAAGCATACCCATATGGTCTCCTGTTACTCTATCTATTCCTATTTCTTCTCCTGAAAGACCTCTGAAGATATTTCCTCCACCGATAACTACTGCAACTTCTACTCCTAGATTAACAACATCTCTGATTTGTCTTGCATAAGAAGTTATTACATTTGGATCAATTCCAAATTCTTGATCTCCCATTAATGCTTCTCCACTTAGTTTTAATAATATTCTCTTATATACAGGTTTCATTATTTCCTCCTAGTCGTTATTTAAAAAAATAGGGATGCTAAATTGCATCCCCTAATTGTTTTTTCTTAAGAAGTACTATCCTTTAATTTGAGCTGCAACTTCTGCTGCGAAATCTTCTACTTTTTTCTCGATTCCTTCTCCAACTTTGTATCTAGTGAAAGAAACAACTTTCATATCTCCTGCAAATTGTTCTACAGTTTCTTTATTTTCTGCTCTTACATAAACTTGGTTTACTAGACAGTTTTCTTCATAGAATTTTTTCATTTTTCCAACTAAGATGTTTTCGATTATTTTAGCTGGTTTTCCTTCTGCTTCTAATTGTTTTCTAGCAATTTCTTTTTCATGTTCTAAAGTTTCTGTTGTAACTTGAGTAGAGTTTAAGAATCCAGGGTTCATAGCTGCAACGTGCATAGCTATTCCTTTTGCTCTTTCTAATCTTTCTGGAGTCATTTCAGCGTCTAATTCAACGATTACTCCAAGTTTTCCACCAAGATGGTTGTAAGTAGTAGCAAATCCTTCTGCAACAACTTTTTCCATTCTTCTGATGTTCATATTTTCTCCGATTTTAGCGATTAAAGCAACTAGAGCTTCCTCTACTGTTCTTCCATCTTCTAATTTTTGAGCTTTTAATTCTTCAACTGTTTTAGCATCTGTATTTAATGCGATTTCTACTAAAGTTTTTCCGAAGTTTTTGAATTCGTCATTTTTAGCAACGAAGTCTGTTTCAGCGTTGAATTCTATAACAACAGCTTTTTTATGGTCTGCAGAAACACCGTCGAAGATTAATCCTTCCGCTGCGATTCTTCCTGCTTTTTTAACTGCTTTAGCCATACCTTTTTCTCTTAGGTAGTCTATTGCTTTATCCATATCTCCATCTGTTTCTTTAAGTGCTTTTTTACAATCCATCATTCCAGCACCAGTCATTTCTCTTAACTCTTTTACTGCTTTAGCTGTAATTTCCATTATATTATCCTCCTTGAAAATATTTTTACAAGATTTTCTTATTCTGCTGATCCGTTTTCTACTACTTCTTCAGCTTCTGTAGTTTCAGTAGCTACTTCTTCTACTTTTTCTTCAGAACCTTGTCTTCCTTCGATTATTGCGTTTGCAACTAATGTAGACATTAATTTTACTGATCTTATAGCGTCATCGTTTGCAGGGATTGGGTAAGTAATGTTGTCTGGATCTACGTTAGTGTCGATCATAGCGATTACTGGTATTCCTAAGTTAGCTGCTTCAGCAACAGCAAGAGCTTCTTTTTTAACGTCTACTACGAATAAAGCTGCTGGTACTCCTGGCATATCTTGGATTCCTGCTAAGTTTTTATTTAATTTTTCTAATTCTTTTCTTAAGTTAGCTGCTTCTTTTTTAGTGTAAGCTGTGTCTAAAGTTCCGTCTTGGTCCATTCTTGTTAATTCTTTAAGTCTAGCTATTCTTCCTTTGATAGTTTGGAAGTTAGTTAACATTCCACCAAGCCATCTGTTGTTTACATAGAACATTCCAGATCTTTCAGCTTGTTCTTTCATAGCTTCTTGAGCTTGTTTTTTAGTTCCTACGAATAAGAAGTTTCCTCCGTTTGCAGAGATTTCTCTTACTACTTCGTAAGCTTCCTCAATTTTCTTTAATGATTTGTGTAAGTCGATTACATGGATTCCGTTTCTTTCTGTGAAGATGTATTTTGCCATTTTTGGATTCCATCTTTTCGCTTGGTGTCCGAAATGTACTCCAGACTCAAGTAATTGTTTCATTGTTACTACTGCCATTTTTTTCCTCCTGAATATATTTTTGGTTATGCCGTCCATTGACCTCAAAACTAAACAACCTTTCGGCACCGAGTTTAGAAATAATCAATGTGCATTTTTTAGCATTTTATTTTAACACTCTTCACCCTATCTTGTCAAGTAAAAAAGTTTTTATTTTCCAAGTGTTTATTGACTTTTTATATTTTTTCTCGTAAAATTAAGTAAAACGATTTTTAAGGAGATTTTATGGATACAAAAACTAAAAGTTTATTACAAGTTCATTTAGCTGTTTTTTTACTTGGATTTTCTGGATTATTTGGAAAGTTAACAACTGTTTCAATATTTACTCTAATACTTGGAAGAAGTGTATTCTCATTTCTTTCTCTTGGAGGAATGTTAAATTTTCAAAGAGAATCTATTAATATAGAAAATAGAAAGGATCTTTATTGGCTTTTATCCCTTGGAACTATTCTTACTTTCCACTGGATAACTTTCTTTTATTCAATAAAACTTTCTACTGTAGCAATAGGACTTTTGACTTTTTCAACTTTTCCTATATTTGTAACTTTTTTAGAGCCAATATTTTTTAAAGAAAAGTTACACATAAAAGATATAATTATTGCAATTATTGCTTTTAGTGGTATTTTCTTTGTTGTTCCTAAATTTGATTTTACTGATAATATGACAATGGGAGCTATTTGGGGAGTTATCTCTGGTATTAGTTATGCACTATTTTCTTTAGGGAATAGAAATATGGTAAAAAAATATTCTGGGTCTGTTGTTTCTCTTTATGAGCAACTTACTGTTGTAATGATTCTTACTCCATATTACCTACTATTTAATAAAGAAACGGCACCTTTAAAAGAGATACTTTTAATCGCTCTACTTGGTATTGTTTTTACAGCTCTTGCTCACACTTTAGCAATAAGTGCCTTAAAACATATAAAAGCAAAAACATCAAGTATTATATTTTGTTTAGAACCTCTTTACGCAATTATTGCAGCATCTTTTATTTTAAATGAAATCCCTAGTCAAAGAACTATTATTGGGGGAGTTATTATTTTAGGAACTGTTCTTTACTCTACTTTGACTAGTAAAAAATAAAAACTACTTAAAATTAAAATCATTAAAGCTGTTGTAAAAATATAACAGCTTTTTTATTTCAATTAAAAGTAGTTTCAATATTATTTTTTATAAAAATACTTCTATCTCTTTTCTATCCATACATTTTCCCTCAAGAAAATCTATAAATGGTTTTATTGCATCTCCTTTAACTTTTCTTGCTCCAAATTTACAGAATCTTACACAAGCGTGACATAAAATACATTTTGTAGGATCAACTTCATTTGGAGTTTTTATTGCTCCTGTTGGACAAACATTTACGCAGGCTCCACAATTTTTACAATCTTCTGTTGGCTCTGGTGCTACATTTCTTGAAACTCCATCATCTTTGTAAGGTCTATTTCCAGGTAAAACTATACTTTCTAACGCATCTATTTTTTCTAATTTTGAAATAATATCTTTTCCAAAAGAAAACGCTTTCTCTAAATCTTCAACTGTTGGACGTCCCTCTGCTACCTTTGTAGTATAAGAGTGTGCTCCTAAAAATGCCCCTGCTCCTATAACTTTAAATCCATTTTCTTCAAATATATCTTGCGCCTCTACAAAATAATCTTCATAGGCTCTATTTCCATAAACTCCTATTATAATCATTGGAGTTTCATTTCCTCTGAATTTTTTCATACTTTCTCTTAAAAATTTTGGTGTTTTTCCAGAGTAAACCGGAGAACCAAAAATTACCAAATCGTTTTTATCAAAAGAATATTCTTTTAATTCTTTCCAAGAAAAAGTCATATCAATATTTTCAAATTCTTTTCCTGTTCCCTCTACTACTTTTTCTGTTATTTTTTTAGTCGAATGTGTTGGACTAAAATAAAATCCAAAAACTTTTTTAATTTCCATAGTTGCCTCCTAAACTTTTATTAAACTATTGATTTTATTGCTTTTTCCAATATTCCTGTAAGATAAGCAAGAACTAAACCATAATTAGTGATTTTCACTCCACTATTATTGCAATAATTTATTCTATTTTCCATATTTTTTCTAGTTATCATACAACCACCACAATGGATAACTAAATCAAATTTTTCTAAATCTTCTGGAAAATCTTTTCCTGCTGAAAATGTAAAATCAAATTTTTTTCCTAATTTTTTTTCTAAAAGTTTTGGTATTTTCACTCTTCCAATATCCTCATGAGAAGTATTATGTGTACAAGTTTCTGTAATCAATATTTTTGAGTTTTCTTTAAGATTTTTTATTTGACTTATCCCATCTAAAAGTTTATCTAAATCACCCTTTTGCCTAGCAAATAATATTGAAAAACTTGTAAGTGGAAATCTATCTTTAACTATCTCATCTACTATTCTAAAAGCTTGGGAATCTGTAATTACTAGATCTATATTTTTATTTTCTTCTAAAATTTTTTCAAGCTCAGTATCTCTACAAACTATAACTTGTAAACCATTATCCAATGCATCTCTTATAACTTGTACCTGTGGCAAAATTAAACGTCCTTTTGGTGCTTCAGAATCAATAGGAACTACCAAAACTATTTTCCCACCATAAGAAACTATTCCTTTTAATAAGCTTGGTTCTTCCTCTAAAATATTTAATTTTTTTATAAGCTCATCTTTAAATTTTAAAACGCTCTCTCTATTTTTAGTTGAAATAAATATACAATCTTTTATTGTTTTTTTTATTTCATTTTTCTTTTCCTCTGACAATAAATCTTCTTTGTTTATTGTTACTATATAAGGAATATTATTCTTTTTTAAAAATGAAATATTTTCCTTATAATCTCTTTCAGAAAAATTATTTCCATCTATAACATAAATAGCAAAATCTGATTTTTTTATTTCTTTTATTGCTTTTTCTATTCTTAATTTTCCAAGCTCAGTTTCATCATCTAAACCAGCTGTATCAATAAATAAAACTGGTCCAAAAGGAATAAGCTCCATAGCTTTTTTTACACTATCAGTTGTAGTTCCTTTTACATCAGACACTATAGAAATTTCCTGATCTGTTATACTATTCAAAAGAGATGATTTTCCAGCATTAGTAGAACCAATTATTGCTATATTTATCCTATTTGAATTTGGTGTATTTTGCATTTTTTCTCCTCTACCCTTCTATCACTTTTGTAAAAATATTATCAACTATTTTAAGTCCATCTACTCCAGCACTAACTATTCCACCAGCATAACCAGCTCCCTCTCCTATTGGATAAAGTCCTTTTATATTTAAACTTTCTCCTCTTTCATCTCTAGTTATTCTTACTGGAGCTGAAGTTCTAGTTTCTGGAGCTATAAGGTTAGCTCTTTCTGTTACAAATAACGGATAATTTTTTTGCCAATATCTAAGAGCCATTTTCATATTTCTAGTTATTACTTCTGGGAAAAATTTATTCAAATCATATGGTGTTTTTTTCATCTGATAACTTGACTCTATCTCTTTTTCTGTCACTTTTCCCTCTAAAAAATCTGGAACACTTTGGTAGATAGCTCCATATTCTTTCACTATCTCATAAGTTTTTTGTTCTAACTTTTCTTGAAACTCCATTCCTGAGAAAAGATGTTCTCCAAACTCATTTTCTTTAATTCCAACTACCAAAGCTGAGTTTGAAAATTTTCCATCTCTCCCTGAATAGCTCATTCCATTAACTAAAGAGCCTCCCTCTTGGGAACTTGCATTAACAATTACTCCTCCAGGACACATACAGAAAGAAAATACCCCTCTTTCTTCTTCATAATTATTGTATGTAAAATTATAAGTAGCTGCTCCTAAATTTTTATGACCAGCAAACTTTCCATATTGCATTTCATCAATATCTTTTCTTGGATGTTCTATTCTAGCTCCCACCGCAAAAGGTTTATTTTCCATAAACACACCTTTTTTATGTAACATTCTATAAGTATCTCTTGCAGAATGTCCAACTGCTAAAATAATACCATCTAGTTTTAACTCTTCCATTTGATTTTTATTATTTTTTATTAAAGCTCCTACAACTTTTCCATCTTCTACAAAGATCTCTTCCAGCCTATTATTGAAATAAAATTTCCCACCCATTGAAATAATTTTATTTCTAAGATTTTTTATTACACCTTTTAAGACATCAGTTCCAATATGAGGTTTATAATCCCACATTATCTCCTCTTGAGCTCCACAGTCAACAAACTCTCTAAAAACTTTATCTATATATTCACTTCTTATTCTAGTATTAAGTTTTCCGTCAGAGTAAGTTCCAGCTCCACCCTCTCCAAATTGAATATTAGAATCTTTGGTTAAAATTCCTTTTTTTATGAAAGTATCAACGGTCTTATCACGACTATCAATATCCTCTCCTCTTTCGATAATTATTGGTTTGTAGCCATATTCTACAAGTCTTAAACTTGCAAATAGTCCTGCTGGACCAGCACCTACAACTAAAATTTTTTGGGTATTGTCTACTGAGATTCTCTTTTTATATTTCTCCTCTTTAGGAATTGAAATATTTTTTAATTTTTTTACATCAACTGGATTTTTTAAAATGGCTTCAACATTATATACAAACTTTATATCTGATTTTTTTCTACTATCTATCGATCTTTTTAACCAAGAGATTCTTTCAATATTATCCTTTGAGATTCCTCTTTTGATAACCTCTTTTTCAATCTCTTTATCTTGATTTTTTATAATTGATATTATTATATTATTAACATTTATTTTCAATATATCACCTCAAAAAAATTATACCATAATATAAAATATTATGTGTAACTATTTTTATTATTTCTATAATATGTTATAATAACAAGTAGAATAAAAATTTATATCAAGGAGGTTTTTCTATGGTAGATGTAGACATAGTAGATATGGCTCAAGTTTCAAAACTTCAGTTATTTTTAAATGAATTAATGGACGATGCTATAAAAATGGCACCAAGTTTACTTTTTAAATTTCTATGGATTTTATTTATTTTTATTATTTTTAAACCAGTAAATAAAGGGATTATTAATTTCTTCAAGTTAGTTTTAAATAAAAATAAAATTGACCCTCTTCTTAGAAGCTTTATTATATCTTTAATAAATGCTCTTACTTATGTAATATTTTTCTTCTTTATAATCGGTGGAATAGGTATTAAAGCCACTTCTCTTATGGCAGTTTTAGGTACTGCAGGTTTAGCTGTTGGTTTAGCTTTACAAGGAAGTTTAGCAAACCTAGCTGGGGGAGTTCTTATTCTTTTCTTCAAACCTTTTTCAAAGGGAGATTATATTGTTACTTCTAGTGGTTCTGGTACAGTTGAAAGTATATATATTTTATACACTGTAATAGTTACTTTAGAAAACTTTAGAATAACTATCCCTAATAGTAGCCTTGCTAATTCTGCTGTTACTAATGCTTCTAAAAATCCAGAAAGAAGAATCGATACTTTAATCTGTGTAAGTTATGATTCTGATATTGAACTTGTTAAAAGTACAATAAAAAATATTTTAGACAATCACAAAGATATTCTTCATGACAAAGGGTATGTTATAAGACTTAAAGCTCATAATGCTAGTTCCCTTGACTTTGTTCTTAGAGCTTGGGTCAATAGAGAAAATTATTGGGATACATACTATGATATAATGGAGCAAATTATAATTGATTTTAGAAAGAAAAATATTGAAATTCCATATAATAAGCTTGATGTATATCAAAAATAATTAATTTTAAAAACTTTTTTAAGGACTGTTTCTTAATATTTAAGATTCAGTCTTTTTTTTATTATAAAATTATCATTTTGAACACGAGTACATTTTATATATTTTAT
>NZ_JADYTX010000056.1 GCF_021531475.1 Fusobacterium perfoetens
GACTTTTTGTAATCTGTTTTTATATTTTTTTATTAAAATCCATTTTAAAGATATCTAATTTTTAAATTATTATTTATACTAATTCTATCTTTTTTATTTCCTAAAATATTAAATTAATAACTTATAATTTTAATTATTATGAGAATAATTTTTATTAAATTAATATTATTAGATATAATTAACATTATATTGAGTATTATTATTTATAAATTAAAAATAATAATTATAATAACTAATTAAATAGAATTTTTAAGATTTTTTTCATATTTTAACTCAAAATATAAGTTCAAATTATATAAAAAAAGTAATTTTTAATATAAGAGGAAGAAAATAAATTAAACTATATTCTTTTTTCCAAAATAAATTTTTACATATTTTTTCTAGAGCTCTGCTTTGTTATTAATTATTATTTTTGTAAAGGAACTAATTTTTTTAATCAGTGGGCAAAATATTTATTATATTTTTCTTTTTCGTTTCTCTTAAATTAATATATTTAACAATCGGACTTTTTAAAAATAAAAAACTGTCATAAAAATTAATTTCTAATAATTCTTTTCTAAATTCTAAATATTATTATTTTGTTTTATATTCTCTCTTCTATTTATCTATAAAATCTAATAAGATTTTTTATATCTATTTTGATATATTTTCAAAAAATTTATTTGGAAAAATTAATTTTATATAGTATAATTATAATAAGTTTAATAGATTGTAAAGCTTTTATACCCCAAAATAGAGAGGTGATGCTTATGACAGAAATTGTTTTTTTGAAAAATCAAAAGGCAGTTTTGTCATGAGCATTTTTTTATACAAAAACTTCAAAGAAAGGAGAGCTATTATGACTAACCCTATCAACGATTTATATATAAAGTTTATGGAAAAAATAGATCCTTATTTAAGAAAAAATCCATATCTTGTAGGAATAATAGGAGGAGGATTATTTTTCTTTGGAGCTATTTTTAAATGGAATTGGATTTGTGATCCAACAGGCTCACCAAGATTTATGAGAAATGTATATGAGATTTTTGGAGAGGGTGGAGTTAGATTTTTTACAGGACTGTTTGGAGCAATTATAATGATTTTTTCTTTATCTTTATGGATATCTGAAAGGAGATAGTATATGGAAGTCAAAGCAGGAGATATTTATACTACTTATCAAAAAGCTAGATTGCTATATAGCTTGTCAAATTACTAAAGTATCTGAAAAAAATCTTACTAAATTAGAATTGGATTGGGTAGGAAGAGAGCCATTAAATATAAATCAATTAAATAATCTTAAACCTTTATACAAAGATTTTATGTATTGGGAAAAATCTCTCTGCTTAATTAATGTAGAGAAAGAAATTCCAAAGGAGTTTCAATATGTAGGAAATATTCCTCCATTGATTAACGAAGAAAGTCGTTCATATGGAACTTGGTATAATAGTGATGATATATATTTTCAGTTAAGGTAGCAAAAAATCCCAAAAGAAAAACGGTTAGCTTTTAAAGAAGCTATGGAAAGCAATGAAGAAATTAATATAAATGGAAATTCTGCGAAACTATCTAGCCATAGAATATCGGATAAATACACTCCATTTAATTCTGCATTGGAATTAAAGCCGTTCCCTTGTCTTTCTGAAATTATCTGTGAGAAATGGCATAGTGATTTAATAGAATTTTTAAAAGATTATCCTTTTATTCACGAACTTACTTTGATTAATCACAACCAAAAAAAATTAGATTTTAGAGGAACAAGTGTAACTAAACTGATGATTGATATGAGAGGTTTGGAGGAATTGTGGCTTGGAGAAGAAACAGAACAACTACTTTTTCAAAATGAAGATTTAGAAAATTGTAAAATATATGCTTATAATAATGGAGAAGAACTAACTATTCAGTTCATCAGTAACTATAATCCACATAAAGAACTGCAGAATTTAAAATCTCTTCACGGAATTAATTTAAAAAATTTTAATTTGAATGGTCTTTCTTTATTTCACCCACATTTAAAAGAGTTAAGATTATGGGGAACACCGGGGAATATTCAAAACTTTTCTTCAGTAAAAGAGTTTAAAGAGTTAGAAAGATTTTCTACATATGATTTATTTGGCTTTGGAAGTTCTGATATTCCTACTCCAGAAGATTTACCTAATCTTAATTGGCTTTAGTTAACCAGTTTTCCAGAGGAAGTGGCAAAAATAATAAAAACTCTTTGGAAAAACAGGTCAGGAATAAGTTTACGAATTACAAAACCTCGTAAGGCAGAATGGTTGGCACAAAACTTAGATAATCCTTTTAGAAATTGGGACGGAGCTGAGCATATTCCAATTTCTTCAGTAAAAAAAGCTGTAAATCAATATCGTAAAACTCGTTCAGAACTGTTAAAAATAACTAATGATACAGAAGAAAATCCTGAGATTAAAGGTTTGGAAATAGTTTCTAACTATACTAATACATTTAACAAAATGAAATTTATAGAAACAGAAGAAAGAGATGAAATCTATATGGCACTATGTGGAATTTTAGATATTTTGCCTGACAATGTTATTAATAAGAAAAAATTACTTGATAGATTTGAAGAGCTAAGAGATTTTTAAAATCTCAAAAGGAGGTCAGTATGAATTTAAAATATAAATGCCCAGAATGTGGAACACCTTTAGGATTTGAAGGTTTATGTTGGAGATGTAGAGCTAAGAAACATAGAGATGAAGTTGATAATTGGACTGATAAAGAGATAGAAGAAAAAATAAATCAAGTGATAAAAAAATTAAAAGTTTCAACAGAAGATAATTTTTATAAAACTGATGAGTATGAAATTTTTCAAGATTTGATGACAAAGGGAATATATGTAGAAGAATTTTCTAAAATAGCCTTTGAAAGAGAGATTTTTTATCCAGATGAAAATTATTTTAGAGAAGATATAATAGATGAAATGGTAAATAACAGATTTGTTGTTTCTACTAAAGAAAAACCACTATTCTATGGAGCATTTACAGATGATGTAAATACAATCGGCGAATTTGGTAATTGGATACAAGACTGGGAATATAGAGAATGTCCAGAGTGTGGAAAGAAAATGAAGTATCTTGCACAAATTCATTGGGATACTATAATGGATAGTGCCGAGGGAACTTTATATATAGAAATTTGCCCTGACTGTAAGATAATTACTATGTTTCATCAACAAACTTAACTTGTAAGGAAACAGTGATAATATGAAAAACTTTGATATAGTGGCTCTTGTGTGTGGAGCAATAGTTATCTATATGATAATCGGCTGTACAATTTTTATTTTTAAACAGCTAAAATATAATTTAAAATTTACAAGTATTATTTTTATATCTGTAATAATTGGCTTAGGGGTTATCTGCCTTTATAACTATTTTAAAAATTTTTAATTTAGGAGGGGCGTATGATTAGTTTAAAAGATAATAATTCTCTTGTAAGAAAAATTGGATTTCTTTTTGTTCTAGCTATTCTTCTTCAAATACCAATGTTTTTTATTCACAGAATAATAGACGACAGAGGTTATTCATATAATAATATGGTAGAAGAGATTGGAAATGAATGGGGAAGAAAACAAACTATTGGAGGAGTATTTTTAGTAATACCATATAGTAGTAAACAGATAGAATATGATGATTCTGGGAAAAAAATAGAAAAGTCAGTTGTAAAAGATTATATTATTTTGCCAGATAAATTAAATGTAAAAGTTAATTTAAAAGATGAAGTAAGAGAAAGAGGGATTTATAAAACAACTGTGTATAATGGAGATATTATTTTAGAGGGAGAGTTTCTTAAATTGTTAAATATATTACCAAATAATAATATATATCCATATAATGTAGGAATTGGAATAGGAATAACAGATACTAAATCTTTAATGAAAGTTGAAGAAATGAAAGTAGAGGGAAAAGATATAAAATTAGAATCTGGAACAGGTATTAAACAATATCCATTAAATACT
This sequence comes from Fusobacterium perfoetens, assembly GCF_021531475.1. Taxonomy (NCBI): domain Bacteria; kingdom Fusobacteriati; phylum Fusobacteriota; class Fusobacteriia; order Fusobacteriales; family Fusobacteriaceae; genus Fusobacterium; species Fusobacterium perfoetens. Next base: position 3,950 of record NZ_JADYTX010000056.1, read on the forward strand.
GGAGTATCTGGAAGAATACATGAAAATATTTTACAAAAAGATAAAATACATTTTTCTATTAAATTTAGTTTAAGAGGAAATGGTGGCATTGAAGTTCTGCCGTTTGGTAGAGAAAATCATTTTGAAGTAGAGTCAACTTGGAAAGCTCCAAAATTTTATGGAATTTTACCAAGCACAAAAGTAATTGATGAAAATGGATTTAAAGCAGAATGGGAAGTATCTTCTTTTGTAAGAAATTATAAACAAGAATTTGTTGATGGATATCACTCAGATATTACAGAGGGAAAAATCGGAGTAGATTTATATGAGGGTGTAACTCATTACAGACAAGTTATGAGAGCTGTAAAATATAGTATGCTTTTTATAATGTTAAGTCTTTTCGTTGTATATATTTTTGAAGTAACAAGTAAAAGATTTACTCACTATGTCCAATATGGAGTGGTAGGATTTTCACTTACAATGTTTTATTTAGTTCTGCTTTCAATGTCTGAATATTTTAGTTTTAATTTAGCTTATATTATAGCCACTCTAATGGTAGTAATTCCAAATTCATTATATATAAAAGCTGTAACTAAAAATAGTAAATATGGTTTGGGAATGTTGGTATTTTTATCAGGAATATATGCAGTCCTTTATTCTATTTTAAAGATGGAGCAATACGCTCTTATAACAGGAACTCTTTTACTTATGACAGTTCTTTATGTAATGATGTATATTACAAGAAACATTTTTGAAATAGATATTGATATAGAGGAAGCCATAAGAGAAAGAGATTGGTAAAATTAAATAAAACTTAGAAAGAGGTGGTGCTTATGACATAAATTATTTTTTGAAAAGTTAAGAAATAGTTTTGTCATGAGCATTTTTTTATATTTTACAAAAGGTGGTTATATGGAGAGATATAATTTATCAGCAGAGCATATAGTTAAACTATTATATAGAAAAAAGATTAACAGAGTAACTACTACTCCAAATTCAGAAAATTTTTTTAATAGTCCTGTTTTTACAAAGGTCTTTGGAAATAATTCTGCAAATAATAATTATAAAATAAGTTGGGAAGATATAAACAAAACTGAAATCAGATTAAAAACCAATTTTCCAAAAGTTTTAAGAAGATATTATCACGAGTGTGGAGATTTAGAGATAAATAGTTGTTTCAGTAGTATTTTAAATTTAGATGAGATTGGATTTTCTCACACTTGGGAGAGAGAAGCTTTGAAAGATGATGGAGTTTCCAATGACGAGATAGAAAAGGCTTTAGAGAAAACAGATAATTTTTTAATATTTTGGACTGAAAATCAAGGTGTATGGAATGCAGGTATAAAAAAAGAGGACTTATCTTTGGAAAATCCCCCTGTATATATGACAACCAATGATGATTTATATTCTTGGGAAAAAGTAACAGACGATATTGATACTTTTATAATATTACAAGTCTTAGATAATTTGCAAAGCAGTGGATTTTATTTTTTAACTTTTGATAGTGAAGAGATAGATTCTCTTTTACTTGATAAAAAAATATCAAAAGATGAACTGTTAAAAAATCCATTTAAGATAAAAGATAGAAATATAAAATTTCCTACTTATTCATATTATGATTACAAGGGAGATAAAATCTATATTTTCCAAATGAAAGATGATAAGTTTGAGAAATGCCTATTAATAAAACCAAGTGTAAAAAAAGATGAAACTTCTTATGCTGACAAAATTTTATTAAAAATAGCTGGTATCCTCTCTGCCAATGATAGAAAGATTATAAAAAAATTGGAACTTATTTTAGAAGATTTTCGTAATTATCTAAGAAAGGATATGACTTTAAGATATATTGATGATGAGATAAATACCCTTTCTGATAAAGAAAAAATTAAATTAAAAAAAATAGAATTAAAAGTTGTGGCTACGATTTTGCTTTTAAGTGAGAATGGATATATTTGCTATCTTGATTGGAAATGTGAACTGGAAGATTTTCAAATGATTTCTGAGGTTATGAAAAAAATTGGCATAGATGAAAATATTTGTAATATTGAGGATTTAAACCTTGATGAAGATGATAATATAGAGGTTTGGAGTGAAGAGTTTAACAAAGTATTCAGTAAAAAAGATATTTTCATTGGAAATATTAATACTGGTTCTGATAGTTATTCTATTTTCCCTATAAATAAAGAGAATTTTAAAAAGTTAAAAGAGTTAGGAAATAGAATTGGTATGAAGATAGATTTTTTAAACTATTCAGAGGAGGAAAAACATATGGATAAAAATTGGCAAGAGATGAGTATGTAAAATATTGGAAAAAACTTGAAGAAGAGGGAAATGCAGACAATCCTTATGATGATATTTTTGAAGAACTGTTAGAAGAAAGTTTTAAAAAATTCCCTAAATATCAAAGAGATTGTGGAGATTGGGCTGATTTTATAATTCCTGACACTGACTTAAATATTCCTGTTTTTGCCTCAGGCTGGGGAGATGGATATTACCCTTGTTATTTTGGATATGACGAAAATGGAGAACTTTGTGGATTCTATATTCTTTTTATAGATATTGAAAAAGAATATTCTGACGAAGATTAAAAGACCCCTAAGGGTAGGATAATAAAAAAATAAAAGCTCCCAAAAATATGAGAGCTTCTATCTGAACTTAAATAACTCAATCTTATAAGTACCCAAAGGGTATTTACATAAATATTATAATCTATTTTTTGTTGAAAGTCAAATCAAAAAGTTATTAGGGAGGTTTTATATGTTAGCCAAATTATATGAAAGAAAAGCTGGTTATCTAGGTTTTTGGGTAGGAAATTTTAAAGATATAGAAGATTTTTATAAATATATTCAATCATTTTACTGTATCTTTGAAGAAGATAAAGAGGAAGAAGAGTATAATCCTGAATATAATTTTTTAGAAAAAGATTTTAACAAAGAGTTAGAAAAAATCTTTTCTGTGAATAAAGAATGGAAAAAAGATTTTCAAGAGTTGTTTGAAGAATACTTTAATAGATTTGAATATGATTTTGGAGTAACATTTGATGAAGATTTCCAAATATGTGGAAATAGTGAAGAACCTACTGATGAACTAGAAATTTTATTTAAAGAATGGGAAGATTTAATAGAGCCTGTAAAGAAATTTTTAGGAAAAGACAAATTTGATAAAAAATATAATTGTTTCTTTGGAATACCCTCTTGTAAATATGGAGGAGCTGTGAAAAAAATCTCTAATGAATGGGGAGAGCTTGAGTTTTTAGGTAATGTAGAGGAAGATTTTTATTCAAATGATATAGCTGAAGAATATAATTCATAATAAAAAGGAGTGATACTATGGCAGTAATGAGTGATTTAGCAAAGGAATTTGTAGAATTTTTTGATTGTGAATATGAATATTTTCCTAATAATACATATGAAGAAATTATGGAAAAATTTGAAAAATATAGCAAAGAGGGAAAAGAGAAAGGATATTTTCCTGTGATTGTAACTGTTGATGAAACTCTTTTAGAAAGTTTTTCTTTTAATATATCAGATGATGAAGAGTTTAATATAGAAGATGTAAGAGATTATAGAAAAAGATATATCTCGTCTATTTTTTCAGAGGGCGGTGAAAATTTTTTAAGAGATTTAATAGACAGAAGAAAAACAGAGGCAGAAGATGACGAGTTATCTTTTAGTGAAGAGATAGTTGGAGAGTTTGAAGAAAATGAAGAGGAAAAACTTAATTCTCCAATAGGATTTTTAAATTATGATACAGATAAACCTGAAGAACTGTTTATAGTAAAAGTTCCTGTAAAAAATCCTTGGGAGATATTTGCTTGGTTTCCTATGGGAAATTGGAACGAATGTCCTAGCACATCAGAGCATATGGCAGTATCAAGATATTGGTATGAAAAATTTGGAGCTGTACCTATTACAATAACTCACGATGTATTGGAATATAAAATTGAAAAAATTATCACTGATAAAGAAACAGCTATGGAAACAGCAGTAGAAATGTATGGATATTGTCCTGATGTTGACCAAAGTTATGAAACTCTTGGACAACTAGCAGGAAGTTTAGTTAATTCTAGTGTATGGTATTTTTGGTGGGACTAGAAAGGAGTTTTATTATGTTAGATAAAAATATGCTTGAAACTTCAAAAAGAAACGCAATTTTAATAAATTATTCTGATGAAGAAAATAAGGAAAAATTACCAAAAGGAACTTCAAAAATTGGCGGGAAACCTGATTTACCAAAAGATTTTCAATGGTTTTATTATAATGGAGAAGATTATAAAAAAAGAACTGAAAACAGACCACTTTCATTTTTAATGCAGATTAATTGTGAAGAAGTTCATAAATATGATAAAGAAAGCCTTTTGCCTGAAAAAGGAATGCTATATTTTTTCTATGAATTATTTACTATGACTTGGGGATTTTCTCCACAAGACAGAGGAAGTGCAAAAGTTTTCTATTATGATGGTGAGATAGAAGATTTAGTTTCTACTGATTTTCCTGAAGATATGGAAAAAGATTGTATAATTCCTGAATCTAAAATAAATTTTGAAAGTATGAATGATTATCCTATTGATTTTTTAGATTATTATGATGTTGATGATAGTGATGAAGAAATGGAGAGAAAAGAAAAAGAGTTTGAAAAAGAGTTAGATGAATTGGGATATAAAGCTGATACTACAAAACTTTTAGGACACCCTGAACTTATCCAAGGAGAATATTGGGAAGAGTGTGAGGGAGTGGCTAGAAAAAATATTTATTACGGCTCTGCTCCTATAAAATATGGCAGTGATGAAGTTAAAAAATCTATAAAAGAAAATGCAAAAGATTGGATTTTACTTATGCAGGTAAGTGAATTGGAAATTGGAGATTATGGATTGTATTTTGGAGACAGTGGAAAAATATATTTTAATATCAGAAAAGAAGATTTAAAAAATAAAAATTTTGATAATGTTTGGTTAATTCTTCAATGCTATTAAACGATGATATGATACCCATAAAGGACACATATATATTATCAACAAATTAAAAAATATAAGAAAGTTGGTAATGTATGTCTAA
>NZ_JADYTX010000057.1 GCF_021531475.1 Fusobacterium perfoetens
AGACATACATTACCAACTTTCTTATATTTTTTAATTTGTTGATAATATATATGTGTCCTTTATGGGTATCATATCAAGTTTTGTAAAAAATTTTTATGCGTCATTTTAACATATAAAAATTTTTAAGTCAATAGGTATTTTAAAATTTTTTTAATTATTTATTTTTAATTTAATTTTATTAAAAATGATATTAAAATAATTTATTATACATTGAAAACATAATAAAATATGAAAAAAAAATTAATTTAAAATAATTGTATGATTTTTCAATGCAAATGTGGTATAATATGAGAAGAAGAACTCTATAATTATTTTAATATAGATTATTTAACGTAATCTGTGAGTTTAATTTAATAATAAAAGGAATCTTTTATGAATACAAATATTAAAAAAAATTATGATTTGTTGATGAATGAGCAAATCAAAAAAATAAAAGAACTAAATATAAAACCAAAACTTTTATTACACACTTGTTGTGCACCTTGTAGCTCTATGGTTATTGAAACTCTAAAAGAGGTTTTTGATATTACTATATATTTCTACAATCCAAATATCACAGAAAGTGATGAGTATTTCTTAAGATTTGAAGAGATGAAAAAATATATCTTAGATATTGGAGAAGATATAAAAGTGATAGAGGGAAGATATAATCCTAGAGAAGATTTTTTTGAAAAGGTAAAAGGGTTTGAAACTTGCAGAGAGGGTGGAGAAAGATGCAGACTTTGTTATAAACTTAGAATGTCAGAAACTGCCAAATTTGCAAAAGAAAATGGATTTGATTATTTTACCACAGCTTTATCAATTAGCCCTTTAAAAAATTCAACTTGGATAAATGAGATCGGTGTTGAACTTTCTGATATTTATTCTGTTGATTTTCTTTTTGGAGATTTCAAGAAAAAAGGTAGATATCAAGAGAGTATAAAAATCTCTAGAGAGCACAACTTATATAGACAGGACTACTGCGGTTGTATATTTTCAAAAGTAGAGGCAGAAAATTATAGAAAGTCAAAAGCAGAGAGAGAAAATAATGAATAATGATAGATTCTATAAACTCAATAGTTTTCTAAAAGAAAATTTTAAGGAAAAAATATATAAGGTTTCTCTTGATGGAGGATTTACTTGTCCAAACCGTGACGGAAAAATTTCAAATAAAGGGTGCCTATTCTGTAGCGATAAAGGTAGTGGGGAATTTGCAGGAGATAGATGCAAAACAATTACTGCTCAAATAGATGAACAGATAGATTTTATGAAAGATAAGATAGGCTCTTCAAAAGTTATCGCTTATTTTCAAAATTTTACAAACACTTATGGTGATGTAGAATATCTAAGAAAAATCTATTATGAGGCACTAAATCACGAAAAAGTAATTGGAATAGCGATAGCCACAAGACCAGATTGTTTATTTGATGATGTGATAAACCTTTTAGATGAGATAAACCAAAAATATTTTCTTTGGGTTGAGCTTGGTCTTCAGACAGCAAATGATAATATAGGAAAAATTATAAATAGAGGTTATGATACTAAAGTCTATATTAATAGTTGTAAAATTTTACATGAAAAAAACATAAAATTTGTAACCCATATGATAGTGGGATTACCTACTGAAGAAAAAAAAGATCTCTATGACACAGTTGATTTAATAAATAGTGTTAAATCTTGGGGAATAAAAATTCACCTTTTATATATATTAAAAAATAGTAAACTCTTAGATTATTACCAACAAAATCCATTTAAAGTATATGAGAAAGATGAGTATGAAAATATCGTTATAGAACTTTTAGAAAGATTATCTCCTTCAGTTGTTGTACATCGTTTAACAGGAGATGCAAAAAAAGATGAACTTTTTGAGCCTTTGTGGAGTCTTAATAAAAGAGGTATTTTAAATTCTATTGAAAAAAAAATGAAAGCATCTAAGTCATATCAAGGAAAATTTTTTAATGAGAAAGAGGCGATAAAGTGAGTGTAATAGATAGAATTAATACTATGCAAAATAAATTTACTTCTAAAGAAAAAAAAATAAATAAATTTATAATGGCAAACCTTGATAAAATTATGTATATGAATACTTACGAAATAGCAGAACAATGTGATACCAGTCAGGCATCGGTTGTTAGATTTGCCAAAAAACTTGGTTATTCTGGTTTTCCAGAATTAAAAGTGGATTTCGGAAAAGAGATTGGGCGGAGAGAGGCAAAAGATAAAATAACTTTTACCTATGAAGATATATCTGAAAATGGAGAGATTGGGGAAACTGTAAAAAATGTTGTTAAAATAAATACGAGTATAATTCAAGATACCTATTCATCTCTTGATATACAAACAATAGAAGAAACTGTAAAAACTATAAAAAAAGCTAGAAAAGTTATGATAGTTGGGGCAGGATATTCTGGAGTTATAGCGAGGGATTTGGAATATAAACTTCTTGAGCTTGGTATAAATGTTATTTTCCAAAGTGATTTTCATACTTTGCTTGCAACACTCCCTACACTAGATGAGAGAGATGCACTTTTCGTTATATCTCAAAGTGGTAGAACAGCTGATATATATTGTCTTGTAAAAGAAGCAAAAAAAAGAAAAATTAAAATAGTGGCAATCACTCAAACTTGTGATAACCCTATAAAAAATCTTGCTGATATTCAGATAACAACTGTTGTGGAAAAAAATAATTTTAGATCAACTTCATTATACTCAAGAATCTCTCAACTTACTATAATAGATATAATTTATGTATCATTGATTTCAAGTGATAAAAAACTTGCTGAAAAATATATCGGTGATGCGATTGAAATGGTTAGCAAATTTAAATTGTAAATTCATTAATACAAAATAGGAGGATAGAAAATGAGATTAATAATCACAGAAAAAAATATCGGAGATTGGGCAGCAGTACACGTAGCTACAAGAATACTTGAAGCAAAACCAACTGCAGAAAAACCATTTGTTTTAGGATTACCTACAGGAGGAACTCCAGTTGGAATGTACAAAAGATTAGTACAATTCTACAAAGATGGAATCTTATCTTTTGAAAATGTTGTAACATTCAATATGGACGAATATGTTGGACTTGACAAAGACAATGAACAAAGTTACTGGAGATATATGCACGATAATTTATTCGACCACGTTAACATCAAACCTGAAAACGTTAATATGTTAAACGGAATGGTTAAAGGTGTTGAAGAAGAAGAGGAAGAATGCAGAAGATATGAAGAAAAAATCGCTTCTTATGGAGGAATTGATTTATTCGTAGGAGGAATTGGACCAGACGGACATATCGCATTCAACGAACCAGGATCATCTTTATCTTCAAGAACTAGAAGTAAAGAATTAACAAAAGATACTATAATAGCTAACTCAAGATTCTTCGGAGGAGATTTAAACAAAGTTCCTAAAACATCTTTAACTGTTGGTGTTGGAACTGTTATGGACGCTAAAGAAGTTTTAATTCTTGTTAACGGAGCATCAAAAGCAAGAGCATTACGTCACGCAGTTGAAGAAGGAGTAAATCATATGTGGACTATCTCTGCTTTACAAATGCACAGAAGAGGAATTATCGTTTCTGACGAAGATGCAACTCTTGAATTAAAAGTTGGAACTTACAGATACTTCAAAGATATCGAAGGAGCTAACTTAGATACAGATAAATTACTTGCAGATTTCTATGCAAAATATTCTAAATAATAAATTTTAAATAAAATTATAAATAGCTTCTTGGGATTTTTCCTAAGAAGCTATTTTTGTAATATTTTTTTTATTGAACTATCTCATAAGGCCAAGTTAAAATTCCGCCAAATTCATAAATATTTTTATATCCGGCAAGACTAAGTTTTAAAGAAGCTGTCAAACTTCTATGCCCACTTCTACAATAAACCAAAATTGGAGTATCCATTTCAATATCCAGATCCAAAAGTTCATAAGGAGAGATATCTTCATTGGGAATATTTATAGCATTTTTTATATGTCCCTCTCTAAATTCTTCCTCTCTTCTAACATCTAAAATTATATATTTACTTTCGCTATCCATTATTTTTTTAGCTTCCTCTTGAGAAATTCTTTTATATGTAAAATCTAACATAATTATCACTCCTTTTCATAGAAATATTATATCAGAAAAAAATATTTTATAAAAGAAAATATTATAATCGTTATAATTTTATAATAAATATAAACTAAATAAAGATATTTTTTTCAGAATAAGAATATAATAACTTCTATTATAATTTAAAGAAAAAAACTAAAAATAATTTTTATTTAAACTTTTCTAAAAAAAAAGAACTCTAAATATTATGATAAAATACTACAAGGAGTAAAGTACAATGAAAAAAGGAATATTAATTTATTTATTAACATCTGCTGTTTGTTTAGCTAATATAAAAGTAGATACTATTAAAAAAAGTGAGACAACTAAAAAATATACATATGAATTTTCATATCCATCATTATCTCTTGATGGAAAAACTCTTCCAATAAATCAAGAAATTGAAAAAAATATAAGTTATAATATAAAAGGATTCACAAGAGTTGGAGAACACAACCCTTATTCTGATAGACCTTATGAAGCTCAATCTATATTCAAAGATTATAAAAATAATTTTGGAATAACATCTATTCTTGAATCAATATATACTTATACTGGCGGAAATCACGGAATGACAGGTTTTACTTCCTATAATATTTCTAATAAAACTGGAAAAAATTTAAAATTTAATGATATCTTTAGAAGAGGAGCAAGAGAATATTTTGAAAAAGAGATTAGAGATAATATAATCAAAGATGTAAAAGTTAACAAAGAAAAAACAAAATATTTTAGAGATTCATCTACAAGATTTGTTGATCTTGACAATGCTGTTATTTTCTTTAGAGGGGATAATTTAGTAATCAGATACCAACAATACGCAATCGCCCCTTATTCATCAGGAACACCAGAATTTGAATTTTCAAAAGAAGAAATAAAAGAATTTTTAAAGGAGATTTAGTATGGGAGCTTTAACAGGACTTAAAATTTTAGATTTTTCTACACTTTTACCAGGACCTTATGCAACACTTATGTTATCTGATTTGGGGGCTGATGTTATAAAAATTTCTTCTCCAGATAAAAAAGATATAGTTGCTGACTATCCCCCATATATAGAGGGAACAGATATTACAGCCAATCAAGCTTGGCTTGGGAGAAATAAAAAAAATCTATTTTTAAATTTAAAAACTGAAAAATCAAAAGAGATAATTCATAAACTTATAATGGAATATGATATAATTATTGAACAATTTAGACCGGGAGTTATGAAAAGACTTGGACTTGATTATGAAACTTTAAAAGAAATCAATCCAAAAATTATCTATTGTTCATTGACTGGTTACGGACAAACAGGGGCTTTAAAAAATAATGCTGGTCACGATATAAATTATCTTTCTAGAAGTGGAAATATGAATTACTCTGGTAAAAAATCCACTGGACCAGTTCTTACAAGTATGCAAATTGCTGATATTGGAGTAGGATCTTTAAACTCTGTAATTGGTATTCTTTCTGCTGTATATTATAGAACTCAAACTGGAAAGGGACAATATATAGATATTTCTATGTTTGACGGACTTGTATCTTTTAATGCTATGGAAGGAGCAAGTTTTTTAGTAAATGGTATTGAGCCAAAAAGGGAAGAAACAAGATTAAACGGTGGAAGTGCTTATGATTTCTACGAAACTAAAGATGGAAGATATCTAAGTGTTGGATCTTTAGAGCCAAAATTCTGGAAAAATTTCTGTGAATGTATTGAGCTACCTCAATTAATAGAAAAAACTGTTATGCCTAATGATGTAGAAAATATGAAAAATATCATAAGAGAAAGACTTCTTACAAAAACTTTAAAAGAATGGCTTGAAATTTTTGATGGAAAAGATGTTTGTGTAGAACCTGTTCTTACAATGAAAGAAGCTCTTTTGGAAGATGAACATATAAAAGATAGAAAATTAGTGGTTGATGTAGAAGTTCCTAATTCAAATGGAAAAGTTATTAAACAGATGGCATCTCCTATTAAACTTTCTGAATGTCCAGTAAATTATAAAGAAACTGGTTATCCTTTAGGATACCATACTGAATCTATTTTAAAAAATTTAGGATATTCTGACGAAGAGATATCTAATATGAAAACAGAAAATGTAGTAGATCTATATGTTAAAAAATAAATATTATAAATCACCAATAGGTGTTATTAATATTCTATATTCAGAAGAGGGAATTTTTAAGATAACTCTTGTGGAGAATGTTCCTATAGATTATTATTTTGAAGAAAGAAAAAATGATTTAGGAGATAAGGTTATATCAGAGCTTAAAGAGTATTTTAATGGACAGAGAAAAGATTTTGATTTGCCTCTTATAATTCAAGGAACAGATTTTCAGAGAGCAGTTTGGGAAGAACTTAAAAAGATAAATTATGGAGAGATAAAAACTTATAGTGATATAGCAAAAAATATAGGAAAACCTAATGCTTGTAGAGCTGTAGGAAATGCTAATAATAAAAATCCATTTATGATAGTTATTCCTTGCCACAGAGTTGTTGGAAAAAATAAAAATTCTGGTGGTTATGCTTTTGGAGTAGATATAAGAGATAAACTTTTAGAACTTGAAAAATTACATAAATAGAAAAAGGAGCAGGATTTTTTCCAACTCCTTTATTTTTTATTTTGTAAATATTTTATTATTTAGAGTTTTTAGCTCTCATAAAGAATAATATTCCTGTTAAAGCTAACATTCCAAATGGAAGAGCAAGTAATAAACTTTTTGTATATCCTACGATTATGTAAGAAATAAATGTTACTGATGCAACTGTTAAAGCATAAGGTAATTGAGTATAAACGTGGTTAACGTGATTACTTTGAGCTCCTGCAGATGCCATAATTGTAGTATCTGATATTGGTGAGCAGTGGTCTCCACATACAGCTCCAGCCATACAAGCAGAGATAGCTATTATCATCATTTGAGGATTATTTTCAAATACAGCAACAACGATTGGAATTAAAATTCCGAAAGTTCCCCAAGAAGTTCCAGTTGCAAAAGCAAGTCCACAACCAACAACAAATATAATAGCTGGTAACATATTCATTAAAGCTGATGCTGAAGTTTCCATAAATCCTGCAACATATGGAGCAGCTCCTAAACTGTCAGTCATTGATTTTAATGTCCAAGCAAATGTAAGAATTATGATTGCTGGAACCATTGCTTTAAATCCTTCTGGAATACAGTTCATACAATCGTGGAAAGATAAAACTTTTCTTGCTGAGTAAATAGCGATAGTTATTATCATAGCAAAGATACTTCCCATTGAAAGTCCTAAAGATGCGTCACTTCCAGAGAAAGCTTCTACGAAAGTTGCTCCACTGAAAAATCCTCCAGTATAAATCATTCCCATTACACAACAAACGATTAATAAAGCAATTGGTATAATTAGGTCTAATACAGAACCTCTTTTATTTTCTTGAGTAGCTTCGACAACAAATGAACGATCTTCAGTAGTAAATAAATCTCCATTTACTGCATTATCTTCGTGAGTTTTCATTGGTCCATAATCTACTTTGAAAACTACTAATGTGATTAACATAAATATTGTTAATAAAGCATAGAAGTTATAAGGAATTGCATTGATAAATATTGAGAATCCATCTTCTCCAGGAACAAATCCTGTAACTGCTGCTGCCCAAGAAGAAATTGGAGCGATGATACATACAGGAGCCGCTGTTGAGTCAATGATATAAGCAAGTTTTGCACGAGATACATTAAATTTATCTGTTACTGGACGCATAACACTTCCAACTGTTAAACAGTTAAAGTAGTCATCAACGAATATTAAACAACCAAGTAATATAGTAGCAAGTTGAGCTGATACACGAGATTTTATTTTTTTACTAGCCCAAGTACCGAAAGCTAAAGATCCTCCCGCTGCATTCATTAAACAAACCATAGCACCTAAAACTACTAAGAAAATTAAAATTCCTACATTGTAACTATCTGATAAAACTTTTATAAATCCATTTTGTAAAATATGAGTTACAGTTTTTTCAAAAGTAAATCCTGAATAGAAAAGTCCTCCAACAGTTATCCCTAAGAAAAGAGAACTAAAAACTTCTTTTGTAATAAGAGCCAAAACAATGGCAACTACTGGTGGAACTAAAGACCAGAATGTTGCATAAAGAGCTGGCTGATAAGCTTGCTCCTCAGCAAACCCTAAGGTTGACATAACTAAAAACATAAGACACATAAAAACAGTTCTAAAAACATTTCTCATAAAAATCCCTCCGCTTATAATAAAAATAAAATATTTAGTAAAATAAAAAAGCCACAAATTACTTGAGGCTTCACAAAATGTTATATGGCTTTATAGAATATGTTAAAAAAACATAATTTTAATAATTCTTGATAGCTCTCCACAAATTGTGACAGTCCAACACATATTCTGTGCTGACCCAGGAGCTTATTGGTAGCAAACTCCTTCGGCGATTTCTCCTTTCATCTAAACAACGGGTACCAACCTTTAAACATTTAGACTAGTGATAGAAAACCGCAACCTCTATCCTTTAGCTGTATTTATTTGTTGCGATAAGTATACCACTTATTTATATAAATGTCAAGGATAATTTAACAATTTTTAATTAAAAAAATTAATATTTAATTAACTTAAAACACCAAGTTGTATAAATATATAAAATCTCTTATATTAACCAATATGAAAGCTAAAAATAATGATATTTTATCTGTCTTAACTCACTAAATTATTTGGAATAATTTTTATTTTTTATACTTATTAATTTATAGTTTTAAAGTTATCTATAAAATTAACCATATAAA
>NZ_JADYTX010000058.1 GCF_021531475.1 Fusobacterium perfoetens
ATCTAATAACAGTATATTACATAAAAATTAAAATAGCTTAATAATTAAAAAATTATTATATAAATATTATACGAGGAGATAAAATGGAAATAATAAAAGAGATTATAGTTGTAGAGGGGAGAGATGACATCACTGCTGTAAAAAGAGCCGTTAATGCAGAGGTTATCGCAGTTCACGGTTTTTCAGTTAAGAAAAATCTTGAAAGAATCCAAAAAGCCTATGAAAATAGAGGGATAATAATTTTAACTGACCCAGATTTTGCAGGACTTCAAATAAGAAGAATTATAAAAGAACGTTTCCCAAATGCAAAACAAGCCTATATAAATAGATGGGAAGGAAAAAAAGATGGAGATATCGGAGTTGAAAATGCATCTCCAGAGGCGATTATAAAAGCTTTGGAACTTGCAAAATGTGAGGTTGTGGCAAAAGAAGAAACATTTTTTATAACTGACCTTATGGATAACCATCTTGTAGGACACTCTAATTCAAAATTTATTAGAGAGAAACTTGGAGAAAAACTTGGTATCGGTTATTCAAATGGAAAACAACTTCTTTCAAAGCTTAATAACTACGGAATAAGTAGAGAAGAGTTTGAAAAAGCTATGAAAGAGATTTTTCAAGAAATAAAATAATATAGAAAATATAATTCTTTAGTGTAAACATGTAGGGGGAAATTAAAATATGAAAAATTGCATTTTAATTGGAGTAGCAGGTGGAAGTGGTAGTGGAAAAACAACTGTTGCTAATAATTTAGTAAAAGCTTTTAAAGCTGAAGATGCTACTTTACTTGAACAAGATGCATATTATAGAGAACTGACTAATATGACTTTAGAGGAAAAGGCAAAAGTAAACTTTGACCACCCAGATTCAATAGAGTTTGAATTATTAAGAAAACATATAGTAGATTTAAAAAATGGAAAGTCTATTGAAAGACCAATTTATGATTTTACTACTCACTCAAGAAAAGAGGGAAGTGTAAAAATAAATCCGTCAAAAATAATTGTGGTAGAGGGAATACTTATATTTGCTGTACCAGAGATAAGAGAACTTTTTGATGTAAAAATATTTGTAGACACTGATGCTGACGAGATGATTTTAAGAAGAATAGAAAGAGATATGAATGAGAGAGGTAGAAGTTTTGAATCTGTAAAAAATCAATATCTTACTACTGTAAAACCTATGTATCTAGAATTTTGTGAGCCAAGCAAACGTTATGCAGATGTTATTATCCCAAGAGGTGGAAAAAATAAAATAGCTATTGATATGCTAGTTAGCAATTTAAAAAGATATATAGAAGAAAAATAAAATAATTTAAGACACTCTTTCTGTAAGGGTGTTTTTTTATTTTTCTATTATTTAATAAATAGTAATATTATTTTTCATTCATTTTAATAATAAAATGTTAGAATTAGTTGCATTTTTTTCTTTCTTGATGTAGAATAGACCATATAATGAGATAAAATTTAACGTTATTTTATAATTAATTATTTTTAATTTTAAAATGCTTAAAATTTGTTTCTAAAAAGGCTATAAGGGATTATAGAATTTATTTTATTGAGGTGAAAAATGGAAAATCAAAAGAAAAAACTTGGTCTTGTGCCAAAATTAATTATCGGTATCATTTTAGGTATTCTTATAGGATTATATCTTCCTGAATGGTTTGGACGTTTAGTAGTTACAGCATCTGGATTATTCAGTATGTTCTTAAAATTTGTTATCCCTATGATGATTCTAGCTTTCGTTACAATGGGTATTGCTGATTTAACTCAAGGAGCTGGAAAACTTCTTGGACTTACAGCAGTGATTTCTTACGCATCAACTTTAATTGCTGGATCTGTATCTTTCTTTGTAGCAAACAGCTTATTCAGAAGTTTTATGACTCCAGATGCTTTAGAAAAAATTGCAAAAACTGCAGGAGTTTCAGTTGAACCTTATTTAAGTCTTTCAGTTACTCCAATACTAGATACTTTAGCAGCAGTTCTTCTTGCGTTTATCTTAGGTCTATGTATGTCAACAATGCGTGGAAAAGAAATCGGAACTTCATTATATGATTTTATGAAAGATTTCTCTGCTATCATAAATAAAGTTTTACATACAATCATTGTTCCATTCTTACCATTATATATCTGTGGAACATTCGTTGATATGACTCGTTCAGGAAAAACTTTTGCTATCTTAGGAATTCTTTGGAAAGTATTCTTAGTAGTTATTATTATGCACTTAGTATATTTAGTATTTGCATTCTTTGTAGCTGGTGGAATCGGAAAGAAAAATCCTGTTACTTTATTAAAAAATCAAATACCTGGATACACAACTGCTGTTGGAACTCAATCTTCAGCTGCTACTATCCCAGTAAACTTACAATGTGCTAAAGCTGATGGAATTTCTGAAGAAATTCGTAATTTCGTAGTACCATTATGTGCTAATATTCATATGGCTGGTTCTATGATAACAATCACAGCTTGTGCAACTGCAGTTTGTATGATGAACAATCTTCCTATTTCCCTTGGTACTATAGTTCCATTTATCGCAACTTTAGGAGTTGCTATGGTTGCTTCTCCTGGAGCTCCTGGTGGTTCTATTATGACAGCTCTTCCATTCTTATATATGGTTGGACTTGGAACTGAAGAACTTCAAGCTATAATGATTGCTCTTTACATTACTCAAGACTCATTTGGTACAGCTTGTAACGTATCTGGTGATAACGCTATCGGTGTTATCGTTGATACAATTTATAAAAAATGGATTAAAGAATAATTTAATCTAATAAAAATAATCCCAGCCAAAATTAATAGAAAATAAATTATAAATACTCTGGATTTTAAAAATTCAGGGTATTTTTTTATAAAAAAATATTGACAAAAAAATAAGCTTGTGATAATATTACTTTTATAAATTTTATGGAGGTTAAAAAATGTTAAGGACAAGGAAAAATAAACAATATTTTGAATTTAATATTTTTAGGTTTTTAATTTGCCATAAAGTTTTGTCTTTTGTAAGGTGTAGTATAATTTAATTTTTACTATATTTTTTATATTTCGTTTTTTTAAACAGATTGCAAATTAAAGTGTAGTCTGTTTTTTTTATACAAAAAAATAATTACATAAATATTTATATACTAGGAGGATTTTATGAAAAAAGGAATTAAATTATTAATAGCAGGAATGTTAATACTAACAATAGGGGGGTGTAAATCAGAAAATAGTTTAGAGCAAAAATTAGATACTAATAAAATATATAAAATTGGAACTACTGCTGAATATCCACCTTTTGAAACTTTAGAAAATGGAAAAATTGTAGGATATGATGTCGATGTTATTGATGAAATAGCTAAAAAAATAGGGATAAAATATGAATGTAAGGATATGAATTTTGATGGACTTATATCAGCTTTACAATCTCAAAAAATAGATGGTGGACTAAGTTGTCTTTCATTAAGATTTTAATTAAATAAAAATGTGACTGCTATATTTTTATTATAGCAGTCATACAAATAATTTTTTATATCTTATACATAATCAAAATCATCTTGAGCTTCTAACCAAGATTTAGATCCAAAATGTAAAACAAATAATAACACAGTAGATACTAAATATCCTAATACAAATTGAGAATGTGGATAGAATCCTAAAGATGCACTATGGACAAATCCAAATAAAGATAACACAGCAGCTACAAACATTGTAATTGCAGCTTTATCAAGTTTTCTTTCAATGATAAATGCTGTCATAGCTCCTGCTAGAATTCCTACAATTATAGCTCCAGCTTTAACTTCTGGAATACCTCTCCACATAACTCCTGCATTTATTATCATCTCAGTTACTTCTGGACTATATCCATTTACACCAGATGCTGTAACTTCAGTCCAAATATTAGCAAGTCCAACAGAACCTGTAACTTGAGTAAATAAGAAATCAGCCACTGGCGGAATCATAGAAACTGTTATTGCTGCAAAATATTTTCCTTCACAAACTCTGAATGCTTGAGCAACCATAATAACAGCACACCATAAATAAGTAATACCGCAGATTGCTGGTGGAACTAATTCACTTAAGAAAGTAAATAATCCAAATATTCCAGCTCCCCCTAAAATTAAACCAGAAATTATTGAATATCCAATACCAGCATCTGCTTTTTTAAGACCAGCATGACCTAACCAAACTGTATTTGGAACAACTCCACCAAAAAGGGCAGAAATCATTGTACAAATACCATCAGCAAATTGTGCTTCTCTAACGCTGTAATTATCGCCCGCAGCATTAGCAGCTTCAACGTTGTCCATAGTTTCAACAAAGTTATAAATCTCAATAGGAATTATAATTGTTAAATAAGGAGCAACAATAGAGAATCCATTTACTAAATTTTGGAAAGTACTTACAGGATTAGGGAAATAAAATCCAATTCCTGTAAAATCAATGCTTGTTCTTCCTAAACAAAAAGCATAAATTATACCACCAACAACAGCTACTACTAAAGGTGGAAGTTTTTTAGGGAATAGATATCCTCCAAAAAGTCCAACCATAGCAACTATAAATATAGGGAATCCAACAACAGGATCACTAAAGATATCAAATAGACCTTGAGTTGCCATCCATATGAATCCGATCCCTGCAACTGTTCCTAAAAGAGCAGCTCTAGGAATGTTTCTTTTCATCCAAGGTCCAATAAATCCACCTGAAAATTCAACAGCTCCCCCAATAAAACAAGCTGCAACAGCGGCTGACCAAGTAAGTTCTGGATTACCTAAAGCATAGTGAAGTGGCATTACAACCCCATAAAGAATAACGAACATGGCTGGTGTAGAAACTCCTGATGGAAGAGCAACAACGTCATTTCTTCCCTCTTTCTTAGCAAGTTTCATAGCCATATATACATAATAAAGACAACTTAATGCAAGTCCTATTGACATACCTGGAATAACTTTTCCATAAACGATATCGTCTGGCCAACCTAAAATTCCAGATAAAGTCCCAATAACTATTAAATAGTTAATAATATTATTTGTAACTACATAAGTTAACGCCCCAATGTCACCTTTCTTAAAGAAAGGAATCTTAGAATTATCTATACTCATTATTTTTTCTCTCCCCCAAAAATTATTCAGCTTCTAAACTTATAAAATTAAACTTCATTATATCAAATAAACCTTTGTCAGTAATTTTTATCTCAGGGATAACAACTAATGACATAAAGCAAAGAGTCATTACAGGTTCTACATCTTGGTGGATACCTAATTCTTCATAAGCAACTTTATGTAAAGAAGTAAGTTTTTTATCAACCCATTCTCCATCTTTATCAC
Source organism: Fusobacterium perfoetens (assembly GCF_021531475.1). NCBI lineage: Bacteria > Fusobacteriati > Fusobacteriota > Fusobacteriia > Fusobacteriales > Fusobacteriaceae > Fusobacterium > Fusobacterium perfoetens. The sequence continues at coordinate 5,300 of NZ_JADYTX010000058.1, forward strand.
TCATAAGACCAGCTATTGGCATTGGCATATTTTCTATAACTTCACCATTTTTAACAAGAACAACTCCACCTTCTTGTTCAATAAGTTTTTCGATAGCAAAAGCCATCTCTTCGTTAGAAGTTCCTACAACTATTAGGTTATGAGAATCGTGAGCCACTGATAATGCAACAGCTCCCTCTTTTATTCCGTACCCTCTTAAAAATCCTACTGCTACGTTTCCAGTGTTTTTATGTCTTTCAACAACTGCAACTTTAACAATATCTTCTTCTGGATTGAAGATAAAATCTCCATTTTTATCTAGTTCAACTGTATCAACACTTTTCTTAGTAACAACTCCACCAGGTAAAATGTCGATAATATGAACTTTATTTGTTTTTAAATTTAATTTTAATTTTTCAATAGAAAAATCTTTTACGTGCATACTTCCTCTTACTGAAGAAATATCACATTTTTTAAATTCTGGAAGATATTTTCCATCTCTTGCAACTTCTTTTCCTTGAATAAATACATTAGTAACTTTAAAATCTTTTAAATCTTCCATTACTACTAAGTCAGCACGAAGACCTGGAGCAATAGCACCTCTATCTTTTAATCCAAAACATTCAGCAGCATTTAATGTTGCCATTTGTACAGCAGTTATTGGATCAAGTCCCTCTTCCACACAGATTTGTAAATGATTATCTAAATGTCCAAGTTCTAAGATTGTTTTTGGTTGTCTGTCGTCTGAGCAAAGAAGACATCTTCTACTATTTTCTTTAGTAACACCTTTTAATAAGTTTCTTAAATCGTGACAAGCTGAACCTTGTCTTAATAAAACATAAACCCCTCTTGAAATTCTATCTTGCATCTCTTCAACTGTTGAACATTCGTGATCGTTTCTTATTCCAACAGATACATAAGCATTAAGATCATTTCCAAATACACTTGGGCTATGTCCGTCGATTATTTTTCCAGATTCTTTAGCTACCATTATTTTATCAAGAACATCACTATCTCCACTGATAACTCCTGGGAAGTTCATAAACTCTCCAAGTCCTAAAACATTTTCTCTTGTGATAGGTTCTTTCATTTTATCAGCATCTATAATAGCTCCTGCATTTTCAAATGGAGTACAAGGTACACAAGATGGCACCATATATTTTATATCTAAAACTGTATTTTTTGCAGCTTCCATCATATAGTCAAGACCTTTTATTCCACAAACATTAACAACTTCGTGTGGGTCTGCTATTATACAAGTTCCACCGTGAGGAACTAAAAGTTTTCCTATTTCTTCAGGACTTACATAAGAAGATTCAATATGAATGTGGCTGTCAATAAATCCAGGTGTAACATATTTTCCACAAACATCTAAAACTTCTTTTCCTTCATAGTTTCCGATACCAGCTATTACATCATCAGAAATAGCAATATCTCCTTCTATAATTCTTGCTGAATAAACATCTACAACTTTACAATTTTTTATAACTAGGTCAGCTGGAATTCTACCAGCTGCCACATCAACAAGTTTTTTTAATTGCTCTTTTGTCATCTTCCTTACCTCCAAAAATTATAAATTTTCTTCTATAATAGGATTAATAACTTCTAAAGCTATACAATCAACAGGACCTAAATCTGTGATAGCATAATCAGGTATAGCTGTTATAGGTAAGAAGAACATATACATTAAAGGTTCTGGTAAGTCACAACCTAAATCATTTGCTGCTTTAGAAAGTAATTTTTCTATTCTAGCAATTTCACTAGGCTCAGCGTCGCTACAAATTCCACCTACTGGTAAAGGTAAAAATTCAATAACTTCTCCATCACAAACAACAACTTGTCCTCCACCATTTTCAATTAAATGGTTTACAGCCACTGCCATATCATTTGCGTTAGCTCCTAATACAACAATGTTGTTATCGTCTGGGGCAGCTGATGATGCCATAGCTCCTTTTTTAAGTTTCCATCCAGAGCAGAATCCTAAAGATTTATTTCCATTTCTTCCGAATCTCTCAATAACTGATACCATCAATACGTCATTTTCTACATCTGGTTGTACAAAATGATTTTCTACATTAAGGATAGCATCTCTTCTTTTTCTTACGAAAGGTCCAATAACGTTCATTGATAAAACTTTTACTTTTCCACTTTCTTGAGTTACTTTATACATAAAGTCTTCAGCTGTAACTCTGTCACATTTTAATCTGCTTGTTAATAATTCACTTCTTTTTGGAGCTTGTAAGTCGTAAGTTAATTTTTTATTTTTTGCTACAACTTTTCCGTTTGTTATAACTGTTTCTACATTAAATTTTTCTAAATTATCTACTAATAATATATCAGCAATTCTTCCTGGACAAACAGAACCGATTAAATGATCAATTCTATAAGCTTCAGCACTATTAATTGTTGCCATTTGAATTGCAGTCATTGGGTCAATTCCTTGTTCTATAGTAAGTCTTACAACATTATCTAAATGTCCTTTTTCTAAAACGTCACTTGCTGTAACGTCGTCAGTACAGAAACTTACTCTTCTAGCAAATGCTGGATTTACTTCTGTAACAGCTCTCATATTTTCTTTTAAGAAATGAGTTACTGAAGATTCTCTTATAAGCATATGCATACCATTTCTCATTTTTTCTACTACTTCTTCGTGATCATAACTTTCATGGTCTAAACGAACTCCACCACATAGATATCCATTTAATTCTTTTCCTCTAGCCATTGGAGCACAACCGAATACTGGTAAACGATTTTTTGCTGCCTCAACAATTGCACCTAAAGTATTTTCATCTTCTTCTTGGATAAACTCTCTAACAGTTTCCCATACACCAAAACATTCTTTCCATTTTTGTACTTCTTGGTGAGTTTCTTTTGTAAAGTTATAAGCTATTGTTGATTGAGGGATTGTATAAGGAGTTTGATGAGGTGCTCCCCAGAAAACTTTCAAAGGACTTTTTTCAATTTCTTCAAAAATTTCTTTTAATCCGTCTAATCCTGCAACAGATATATATTCATCTAAACCAGATATCATACTTGTAGTTCCACAAGGTACAACAGCTTTTGCATAACTTGTGATACTTAATTTACTACATTCACTGTGAATGTGTCCGTCGATTAATCCTGGAGTGATATATTTTCCAGTTGCATCTAAAATTTCTGTGTTTTCTCCAATGTAATCTTCTACATTTCCGATAGCCACTATTTTATCTTCATAGATAGCTACATCAGCTGGATAAATTTCACTTGACATAACATTTACTAAGTTACCGTTTTTAATAACTAGAGTTGCTGGTATAAGACCTCTTCCAGCTCTTACTAATTGTTTTAAATTTTCTACTGTGATTTCTTTCATTCTTTCCTCCATTTTAATTTAAAAGTAGTAATTAAATAAAAAAACACTATCCGGCGATAAGCAAATCAGGTTTCCCGTCCTGCGTCTAGTGTTTCAAATGGAATTTTATTCAGTTGATCTGTACCCTGTCAAGTACTCAATTTAATTATCAACATTTTTTTCTTTAAATTTCCTATATTCTATTGGACTTCT
>NZ_JADYTX010000059.1 GCF_021531475.1 Fusobacterium perfoetens
GTGATGCATTTTTTTAAATTAACAAATTTATTTAATTTTTTTATTTTTGACTTGACATTTAATAGTTAGTCTTAAATTATTTTCTCTTATAAATATTTTGCTGAAAGTGTTAAAATTTCTTCTTGAGTTGTATCTTTAGTATTAACTATTCCAGCTACTCTTCCGTTACTCATTACTAATATTCTATCAGTTATACCTAAAAGTTCTGGCATTTCTGATGAAACCATTATTATTCCTTTATCTTTATTAGCCAAGTCTATCATAAGTTGATAGATTTCATATTTAGCTCCAACGTCAATACCTCTTGTTGGCTCGTCAAGCATCAATACATCTGGCTCAGTAAGAAGACATCTTCCTAAAATAACTTTTTGTTGGTTTCCTCCTGAAAGAGTTCCTATTTGTGTTTCTTGTGATGGAGTTTTAACTCTCATACTTTCGATAACCCATTTTGTATCACCACACATTTTTTTGTTATCTAAAAGTCCCATCATTTTATTTTTATAAGCATCTAAGTTAGAAATAATTGAGTTTACTTTTATGTCAAGCATTCCAAATATTCCTGTGGCTCTACGTTCTTCCGTAACTAATGCAAAACCATTTTTAATAGCTTCTTTTGGAGTTCTATTTTTTACTTCCTTTCCATTTAATATAATAGTTCCACTAGCTTTTTCTCTTACTCCAAAGATAGTTTCTACTATATCTGTTCTTTTTGATCCAACAAGTCCTGCTACTCCAAGGATTTCTCCTTTGTGTAGTTCAAAACAAGCGTCATTTACTGATGGTTGGTGTAAAGCAGTTAGATGTTCTACTTTCAAGATTGGCTCTTTAACCGTATTTATTTTTGGTGGGAAACGATTAGTTAAATCTCTTCCAACCATCATGTTGATAATTTGATCTGTTGTTAATTTTGCTACTGACTCAGTTGCAACCCATTTACCATCTCTCATTATTGTAATATCATCAGATATTTTTTTAATTTCTTCCATTTTGTGAGAGATATAAATTATTCCGCATCCTTGATCTCTTAATTTATTTATAATTCTAAATAAATGTTCTACTTCGTTTTCTGTTAAAGAAGAAGTAGGTTCGTCCATTACTATTATTTTTGAGTTATACGAAACAGCTTTTGCTATCTCTATCATTTGTCTTTGTGATACAGAAAGATCTGCTACTTTCATTCTAGGGTCAACTTCTATATCCAAATCTTTGAAGATTTTTACTGTATCTTCATACATTTTTTTCTCATCTACAAATAACCCTTTCATAGGGAATCTTCCTAGCCAAATATTATCTAAAACGTTTCTTTGAGTAACTTGGTTTAATTCTTGGTGAACCATTGATACTCCATTTTCTAGGGCATCTTTTGCAGAAACAAAGTTTATCTCTTTACTATCTAAAGATATTTTTCCTCCATCTTTAGAATAGATTCCAAATAAGCATTTCATAAGAGTTGATTTTCCAGCTCCATTTTCTCCCATAAGAGCGTGAACGCTACTTGGTCTAACTTTCAGAGTAACTCCGTCTAAGGCTTTTACCCCAGGGAACTCTTTAGAAATATTTTCCATTTCTAATAAATATTTTACGTTCTCCATCTTATCTCCTTCTAATAATTTTTTAAAATTTTAAACTTTACCCTTAAATTTAAAATACTAAAAAATTCTCTTGATTATACACACACCACACATGAAATTTTTATGATAAGAGAGAGTGATTTCCACTCTCTCTCAAGTAAAAATTTTTTAACAATTCTTATTATTTGTATTCAGCAACGTTTGCTTTGTCGATTCCGATACTTGGTACTAGTAATACTCTGTTTTCAAGAGTTAATCCTGTTCCTTCTACTGGATCTTTTCCTGCTGCTAAGTTAACTGCGATATCAAATGTTCCTTTTCCTTGTCCTTTAGCATCGTTTAAAACTGTTCCAGCCATTTCTCCAGCTTCTATTTTAACTAATGCTTCTGGTAATGCGTCTACACCAAATACTGGTAAAGTTTTACCAAATGCTTTTTGAGATTCGATAGCTCCTAAAGCCATTCCGTCGTTGTTACAAATTACAACTTCTATTTTGTTTCCGTTAGGTCCTGATAACCAAGCGTCCATTTTATCTTTTGCTTGAGCTGTATCCCACATAGCTGTATCTAAGTGTAATTCTTCAGTTTTGAATCCCATTTCGTTAAGAGTTTTTATAGAATAAATTGTTCTTGCTTCTGCGTCTGGATGTCCTGGTTCTCCTTTAAGCATTACATATTGGATAACTCCGTCTTTGTTTAAGTCAAGAGCTGGATTTTCTTTCCATAATTTAGCTACTAATTCACCTTGAGCGATTCCTTGAGCGTTAGGGTCAATTCCTACATAGTAAGCTTTTTCATAAGAGTTCATAACTGCGTCTGAAGGTCTTCTGTTATAGAATACTACTGGTACGTCAGCTGGTTTGATTTTTCCTACAACAACTTCTGCTGCTGCTGGGTCAACTAAGTTTATTGCTAATGCGTCTACACCTTTTGATAACATAACGTCTATTTGTTCGTTTTGAGTAGTTTGGCTGTTTTGAGAGTCATTCATTTGTAGATCAACTTTGTCAGCAACCTTTCCAGCTTCTTCAGATACAACTTTTCTAAATAATGCGATGAAGTTGTCATCATATTTATAAGCTGTTAATCCAACTCTTAATTTAGGTGCTTCTGCTTTTTCAGCTTTTTTGTCTCCTCCACACCCTACTAATCCTGCTGCTAAAACTATAGCTCCTAATAATAATCCTGTTTTTTTCATAACAAATTACCTCCTAAGTTTAATTTTATCCTTGTTAGTTATTTAAAAAATATCCTTAACTTACGTTTAGACATCTTTTTTTGCAATTTAGTTGTTAATCTTTAATATTTTTTTGTTATTTTCCGAAAATAAAAATCGTTTTTTGCTTATAATCATTGATTTTATTATAAATTTTTCCTTTTTCAGGTAAAAATTTTAAAACATCTGGATAATCTTGAGTCTCGATACAGACACCTAAATGATCTTGGGCTTTCACTCCATTTGATAAAATTTTCGCCTCGTGAACATAGTTTCCTGTATAAATAACTCCAACTGGTTGGTCTGTCTTAACTTCCAAAGTTCTTCCACTCTCTTCATCTTCAAGTCTAGCTTTTACACTATCACCAACTTCATTAAAAATAAATGGGTGGTCTATTCCGTTACCAACTATTTTTATTTGTTCATCATCAGATTCAAAAATATCTTTAAATCTTTTTCCATTTCTTAAATCCATTATACTTTCTTTAACATCAGTTATCTCAACTGGTAGAGTTTTTTCATCTACTTTTATATATCTATCACAACAAAGCATTATCTTTTGATTATCAATATTTCTTTTTAAATCTCCACTTAGATTGAAATATGAATGGTTAGTTAAATTTATATATGTATCTTCACTAGCTTTTCCATCATATTCAACTATAAGCTTATTTTCTCTCAATGTATATTTAACTGTAAATTCCACTTCTCCTGGGAAGTTAGCTTCCAAATGAGGAGATACTCTTGTAAGTATTAAACCAACATCTTCTCCATCTTCAAAAGTTTCACCATTCCATACTTTTTCAGCAAAGAAATCTGGATATCCATGAAGATTATTTCCACCATTATTTTTTTCTAATTGGTATTTAGTTCCTTTTATAACTAATTCTCCATCTTTTATTCTTCCAGCATTTCTACCAACAATAGCTCCAAAATGAATTCCTATATGTTTTTCATATTCAGCTACACTGTCAAATCCTAAAACTATATTTTCTATTTTTCCATTTTTATCTGGAGTCATTATCCTTCTAATTGTTCCACCAAAGTTTAAAATTTCTACTTCGATAAAATCATTTTTTAAAATATACGAATAAACTTTTTCTCCATTTTTACTGATACCAAATTGTTTTTTTTCTATTAAACTCATTTTATCCACCTAATCTCTTGTATATTTTTCTGTGAAATCTCTATTTTCAAATATATTTTCTACGACCACTGCTATTGGAGAATAAAAATACAATTCCTCTCCAAGTTTTGTAAGCTCTATTGCATAAGAGTGAACATCTAAAGAAAGCTTATTAAGCTCAAACTTTAAAGTATCCATTAAAAATTTACTACTAAAAATTTCTCCTACAAGTATGATTTTCTCTGGGTCTAAAACAGATATAAGAATATTAAGCCCCCTTGCTATATACTCCATTGCTTCTGACATAACTTGAATTACTAAAAAATCTCTTTTTTTTACTCCGTAAAGTATATCTTTGATTGTAAGAAACTCTTTCTCTTTTAATATATCTTTTAAAATACTGTACTTTCCTATTTTTATTTCAGAAGTTATTTTTTTTATTATAGCCATCTCAGATGACTCAGCCTCCAAACAACCTCTTTTACCGCAAGAACATTTTCTAATACTATTTGTATTGATAACTATATGTCCTGCTTCTCCAGCCATTGAGTTATGCCCTTTGTAAATTTTTTTATCAATACAATTTGCACTACCTATTCCCTCTCCAAGATTGAAAACAACAAAATTTTTAACATTCTTACAACTTCCAATCTGTTTTTCTACAAGTACCATCGCCCTTACGTCATTTTCTAAAAGAACCGGAAGATTGTATTTTCTTTCAAAATACTCAACTACCTTTGGAGTTTTCAAACTGTAGTGAGGAGACATAACTGAGATACCTTTTTCTTCATCAACTGATCCTGTAATTATTATAGATAAAGCTCCAATGTTTGGATTTTGAGATATTTCCTTGCCAATAATATCATCTACTACTTTTAAGATATCCTCTTGTTCATCTTTATTTAATAAATCAATAGCAATTTTTTTCTTCTTAAAAATCTCTCCATTGATTTTACCTAGAGTAATATATAACATTCTATTTGATGTTAAGTTAATCCCTAAGATATCTTTAAATTTCTCATTATTAATAGAAAGATAAACAGGTGGTCTTCCACCACTGGATTCTCCAACAGACTTTTCTATAATTATCTTTTTCTCAAGTAAGTTTTTAGTTACTTTTGAAATTCTAGCTGAAGTCAATCCAAAAGTTTCTGCAAGTTCAAGACGAGAAACTTCTCCATATTCTTTAACTATTTTTAAAATTTCCTCTTCTCTTATGTTTTCTTTCATAATTTTTGTATCTCCTATGTTCATCATTATTAAATTTAATACATTTTTTACGATTTGTCAAAGGATTTATTTTTTTTTCGACAGACTTTATTAATTTTATTTAAAAAGTGTGGTATATTTTTTATAAAAAAAATTGTTTTTTTTCAATCTTAAAGTATAATAAAAGTACAAAAGATCGCAGGAGGGGTAAATGGAAATTCAAGAAATAATGTTAAAAAAATTTGTTGAGGTTTTTGGAGATAAGGAAAATAAAGAGTTATTTTTCACTCCAGGAAGAGTTAATCTAATCGGAGAACATATTGATTATAATGGTGGATTTGTTTTCCCTTGTGCTCTAAGTTTTGGTACATATGCTATCTGCTCTAAAAGAGAAGACAACATTTTTAGAATGTATTCAATGAACTTTGAGAAAGATGGTGTTGTGGAATTTTCAACAGATAAACTTGTAAAGGCTGATGTTTGGGCTGATTATTGTAAAGGGATCGTTGATATTTTTATAAAAAAAGGATATGAAGTAAAAAATGGTGCTGATATTCTTTTCTTTGGAAATATTCCTAATGGTGCTGGACTTTCTTCATCTGCTTCTTTAGAAGTTTTAATGGGTACAATGGTTAGAGATTTAAACGGACTTGATGTTGATATGGTTGAGATTGTTAAAATTGGTCAAATGGCTGAAAACCAATTCATCGGTGTTAGCTGTGGAATAATGGATCAATTTGCTGTTGGAATGGGAAAAGAAGACCAAGCAATACTTTTAGATTGCAACACTTTGGATTATAAATATGTTCCTATTAAATTAGAAGATGTATCAATCGTTATTATGAACACAAACAAAAGAAGAGGTTTAGCTGATTCTAAATATAACGAAAGAAGAGCTTCTTGTGAGGCAGCTTTAAAAGATTTACAAGATGCTGGAGTAGAAATAAAAAATATCTGTGACTTAAATATGGAAGCATTTGACAAAGTAAAACACTTTATAAAATCTGACGAAGCTTTAGTAAGAGTTAGACACGCTGTATCTGAAAATGTAAGAGTTTTAGAAAGCGTTGAAAGCTTAAAAGCAAATGACATTGCTAAATTTGGAAAATTAATGAATGAATCTCATATTTCTTTAAGAGACGACTACGAAGTAACTGGAAAAGAACTTGACTCAATAGTTGCTGCTGCTTGGGACGCAGAAGGAGTTATCGGTGCTAGAATGACTGGAGCTGGATTTGGTGGTTGTGCTGTTTCTTTAGTTAAAAATTCTTCAATAGATTCTTTCATCAAATATGTTGGAGAAAGATATACAAAAGAAACTGGACTTAAAGCTGACTTCTATATAGCTAACGTTAGTGAAGGTTCTAGAAAATTAGGTGATTTATAATGGCTGAAATAAATATTTATGTTGAAATAGAAAAATTATTAAATTTTGCTTTACATCATAATATGATAGAAGATGAAGATAAAATCTATTTTAGAAATAGACTTTTAGCTGTTCTTGGATTAGATTCTTATGATAATATTGAAGAAACTGAAAATCAAGTAAAAGATCTACCAATAGAAAAATCTTATGAAGTTTTAAATAGAATCTGTGATTGGGCAGTTTCTAAAGAAATCTTAGAAGATACTTTTGATCAAAGAGATCTATTCGATACTAAAGTTATAGGAGAGTTAATCCCTAGACCAAGTGAAGTTATAAAAAAATTCTTTACTGAATATGAAGAATCTCCTAAAAAAGCTACTGATAATTACTATGAATTTTCTCAAAACTCTAACTATATAAGAGTTGATAGAATAGCAAAAAATATGCACTGGTTCTCTGATACAGAGTATGGAAATTTAGAAATAACTATAAACCTTTCTAAACCAGAAAAAGATCCAAGAGATATAGCTAAAGCTAAACTTGCTCCACAATCTTCTTATCCTAAATGTTTACTTTGTAAAGAAAATGAAGGATACCAAGGAAGAATTAATCACCCAGCAAGACAAAATCATAGAATTATACCTTTAACTTTAACTAACCAACCTTGGTTCTTACAATACTCTCCATATGTATATTACAATGAACATTGTATATTGTTCTCTGGAGAACACAGACCTATGAAAATAGATAGAGGTAGTTTTGAAAGAGTTTTAGAATTTGTAGAAATATTCCCTCATTACTTTGTTGGTTCTAATGCTGACTTACCAATAGTTGGAGGTTCTATCTTAACTCACGACCATTTCCAAGGTGGTTGTCACGATTTCCCAATGGCACTTGCTGGTGCTGAAGAAACTTTTAAAATATCTGGATTTGAAGATATAACAGTTGAAAAAGTTCACTGGCCAATGTCAGTTATAAGACTTAGAGGAGCTTCTAAAGAAAGATTAGTTGAGTTATCAGATAAAATACTTACAAAATGGAGAGGATATTCTGATCCAGCTTGTGATATACTTGCTTTCACAGAAGACACTCCTCACAACACTATAACTCCTATTGCTAGAAAAAAAGGAAACGATTATGAAATAGATTTAGTTCTAAGAAATAACCGTACATCAGAAGAATTCCCACTTGGAATCTTCCATCCACACAAAGAGTTACATAACATCAAAAAAGAAAATATAGGACTTATTGAAGTAATGGGACTTGCTGTTTTACCAGGAAGATTAAAAGAGGAATTAGGAATTTTAGGTTCTCTAATGGTCGAAGAAAATCCTTTAGCTTTAATCAAAGAAAATGAAAAAGTAGTAAAACATCTTGAATGGTGTGAAAAAATACTTGCTAAATACTCTGATATAACAAAAGAAAATGTTGATGAAATCTTAAGAAAAGAAGTTGGAATCACTTTCTCTAAAGTATTAGAAGACGCAGGTGTTTATAAACAAACTAAAGAGGGTAAAGCTGGATTTAGAAGATTTATAAACTCTTTATAAAAAATTAACACAATATTTAGGGCTGTTATATTTTTAACAGCCTTATTTTTTATCTTAAAAAGAGAGCCTGTGAAAAAGATTCTGTAAATTAAATAATACTAACTTTTAATAGCTTTCTATGATAAAATTAATATCATAGGA
>NZ_JADYTX010000060.1 GCF_021531475.1 Fusobacterium perfoetens
TTGTGATGCATTTTTTTAAATTAACAAATTTATTTAATTTTTTTATTTTTGACTTGACATTTAATAGTTAGTCTTAAATAATTTCTACAAAATAATTATATCATTTAAGATTTTATTTATCAATATAGCATTCTTATAAAATCCAAAATAAAAAGGCTTGGTCTTTTAGGCTCAAGTCTTTTTATGCGTATATTTTAATTAAGCGGTAAAAATCGCACTATCATTCAATCTTCCTTTTACTGTTTGGAATTTTTCTAAAAGTTTTTTAGGAGTTAGCTTTTTCTTTTCTTCTCCACTTACATTAAGGATTATTTCTCCTTCGTGTAACATTATTATTCTATCTCCATAAGTAATAGCATCTTCAAGATTGTGAGTTATCATAAGTGTTGTTATATTATTTTTTCTAACAATCTCATCAGTTTTATCCAAAATTATTTTTGATGTTTTTGGGTCTAATGCTGCTGTATGCTCATCTAATAAAAGAAGTTTTGGTTTATTTAAAGTAACCATCAAAAGAGCCAAACATTGCCTTTGTCCTCCAGATAACATTCTTACTTCTGTATCCATTTGTTTTTCAATTCCAAGTCCTAACTCACTTAAAAGACTTTCATAATAATTTTTTCTTTTTTGATTTAATCCAAATGAGAAATTAAATTTTTTACCTTTATTATCAGCCATTGAAAGATTTTCAAATACTGTCATTGATGGAGCAGTTCCCATTGATGGGTCTTGGTATACTTTTGAGATATATGAATTTTTTTTGTAAAGCTCATCTCTTGTAATATCTTTTTCATCTAAAGAAACTGTACCAGAATCAGGAGTTATACTTCCCATTATAAGATTTAAAAGAGTAGATTTTCCAGCTCCATTACTTCCTATAACTGTTATAAATTCTCCATTATTTATATCTAAATTCAATCCTTTGAAAACTCTTTTTTCTGTTCCTAATTCTGTTAAGAATGTTTTTTCTATTGATCTCAAACTAAGCATTTTTCTTCACTCTCCCTCTATCTTTCAACAAATTACTATTTTTTACTGCTAATATTGATACAACTATAATTGCTGTTATAAGTTTCAAATCACTTGCATTAAATCCAACTTTTAAAGCGATTGTTATTATCATTCTATAAATTATTGTTCCAAGTACCACTATTGTTGTCATTGAAAATTTTCTTTTATTTTGTATGATACTTTCTCCAATTATTATTGAAGCAAGTCCTGTAACAATTGTTCCTGTTCCCATTCCCACATCGGCAAATCCTTGATGTTGAGCATATAATCCCCCAGCTAAAGCAACTATTGCATTTGATAATATAAGTCCATATATTTTTAATTTATCTTTATCAACTCCTAAAGTTACTACTAAGTTTTCATTATCTCCCAAAGCTCTTAGGACAAAACCAAATTTTGTTCTAAGTAAGAAATCTAAAAATATTTTACAAAGCCCAACTACTATTGCAATAATAATTATTTTATTTAAACCACTGGAAAATATACTTTCTACTTTGAAAAGAGATACATTAGCTCTTCCCATTATTTTTATATTTATACTGTAAAGTCCCGTCATAACAATTATTCCTGCAAGTAACCCCGCTATTTTAAATTTTACACTGATAAAACCTGTTATAAATCCTGCTATACAACCACCTAAGATTGCAAGTGCAAGAGCTATTATTGGATTAACTCCTTTTACTAAACAACTTGCTACTATAGCAGCTCCCAATGGAAAACTTCCATCAACTGTCATATCTGGAAAATCCAATATCCTAAAAGTTATATATACTCCCATTACCATTATAGCAAATATTAAACTCTGTTCAATTGTCCCTGTAAGCATCTCTATCCTCTCCTATTCCTTATTTATGCAATAATAGTAACATTATTTTTAATTATTTTGTAGATAACAATTAAAATATTTATTTGTTCCACTTTGATAAAAGTTTTCCCTTTAAAAACTTGACTTTACATAAATAATTTTATTTTTTTCTCTCAAAAATTTGTTCGTTTTATTCTTCTAATTTTTATAAAATTATAACTTTTCTAATAAATCTTTTGGAATTTCTATTCCAAATTCTTTTGCTAACTCTTGGTTTATCATAAGTTTTGTATCTTTTGGTGATTCTATTGGCATATCGCTTACTTTTTCACCATTTAAAATTCTTACTGCCATAAGTCCTGTTTGGAATCCTAAATTTTTAAAATCAATAGATTCTGTTGCAAGTCCACCAGCACCAAATTGTGCATCATCAGATGTTATCATTGGAACTTTTTTAGCTTTTGCTTTTTCTGAAATTAAACTTATAGATGAAGTTACTGTATTATCACTTGGTGTGTATAATAAATCTACATCTTCTAATAAAATATCCAATGCTTGACCAACTTCATTTACATTTGTAACACCTTTTTCAACTATCTCCAATCCATTAGTCTCAACTATTTTTCTAAATTTTTCTAAAAATACTCTCGAATTTTCTTCACTTGTATTATATAAGAATCCAACTTTTTTAGCATTTGGTAAAAGTTTTTTTATAAGTTCCACTTGTTTTTCCATTGGTGGCATATCAGTTGTTCCTGATAGATTTTTTCCTACAAGTCCAACAGCTTTTGGATCAGTTACTGCCGTGATAAGTATTGGGATTTCATTTGTAGCATTAAGCATTGCTTGTGATGATGGGGTTGAAACTGCCAAAACCAAATCTTTTTTACTTTGTACAAATCCTTGAGCTATTGTTTGAGCTGTTCCAAAATCTCCTTGAGCATTTTGAATTTCAAAATTTAGTTTTGTTTCATCAAAACCATTTTCTTTTAAAGCCTCTTTAAATCCAATTACTGCAGAATCAAGAGCTGGGTGCTCCACTATTTGAGTGATACCTATCTCTATTTTTTCTTCACTTTTTCCACAACCAAAATTTAATAATATTAAACTAGAAATTATTAATCCTCTAACTATTTTTTTTAAACACATTGTTATCTCATCCCCTTTTTAATTTTGTTTTGAATAATGATATCACTATTTTAATAAAAAAGATAGTGAACAATTATTTTTTTTATTTGTTCTATAATTTCATTTATTAATACTATAAATATTGAAATTTAATATTTATTTTTTTTCTGTTTAATATAATAAATTTTTATTTTTTAATAAATTTATCAAAAAATCTTATTAAACAATATTTTTTAAACATTTATAAATTAAAATTGTTTAATCACAAAAAATAAAAAAATGCTGTCATATTTTATAAATTTATTATCAACAGCATTTTAACCAAATATTTTTATTTCAATTTTATTTCAAAAAACAAAAAAAGAGCTAGAAAACTCTAGCTCTAAATTTATCTCATTTTTTATTTTGTAGCTTTTCTTGAGAAAGCAAATGCCACTGCTGTAACAATAACACAAGGAACTAACCAAGCAAATCCATCTTTTCCTAAAGGAATTAATTGTACTGCATTTGTAAATGCTCCAATTTTAAATGTTACTCCTAATGTTTCTACGATACTGATTAATAAAGTGATATATACACCAGCTTTGTAAGCTAATTCATTTTCTAATCCAAATACGTTGAATAGAATTAAAACTATTGTTATTGGATATAAGATACATAATACTGGAACTGATAATTGAATGATAAAGTCAACTCCACCGATTGCCATTACTGATGAAAATACACAAGTTGCAACAGCAATAGTTTTATAAGAGAATGGAGTGATTCTTGAGAACCAGTCACTTGTTAATGCTACAAGACCAACTGATGTTGTTAGACAAGCTGCAGCAACACAAATTCCAAAAGCCATTTTTCCGATTGAACCAAGAGTTGCCTCTGCAATGTATAAAGCTGATGCTGTTGTAGCAGCACTATTTTCTACACCACTGATTCTAGCTCCAAGATACATAAGTGAGAAATAAATTAATCCTAAACCGATTGCAGCAATAACTCCTGCTCCTGTTAAATATCCACTTTGTTCGTGAGAATCCTCTATTCCTTTTCCTTTTAGACCTTTAACAATAACAACTCCAAAAAGAACTGATGCTAAAGCGTCCATTGTTTGATACCCTTGAATAAATCCAAAGGCAAACATTCCACTTTCAACTTTATGAACTGGAGTTCCTAAATCTCCTGTTATACCTAATACTGTGATAGCAAGTAAAATTATTAAAATAATTGGTGTTAAAAATTTTCCAATAATATCAGTAATTTTAGATTCTTTTATAACTAGTAATAAAGTTACCGCAAAGAAAATAACTGAACTTACAACAGTCACTGTAAATTTATCCATATTTGATAATGCTGGTAAAACTCCCATTTCAATTGTTGTTGATCCATTTCTTGGAATAGCAAATAATGGTCCAATTACTAATACAAGTACGCTACAATAAGCGTTATTAAAAAATTTAGAAACCTTTGTTGAGAAATTTTCTAATTCTCCAACTTTCGTAAAAGCTAAAACTCCTAGTAAAGGAAGTCCAACTCCTGTAAGTAAAAATCCAAGTCCAGCTAAAAGCCAATTATCTCCCATATTAATTCCTACTGATGGTGGAAATATTAAGTTTCCAGCTCCAAAAAACATCGCAAACAGTGCAAATCCTAGTACCAATACTTCTTTTCTTTTGTTCATACCCTTCTCCTTTTTTACACAATATTTTTCAAAAAACTCTCTTTTCTTTCACGAAAGATTGTTTTTTTATTAATTTTTTTTGAAACCACTTGAAATTTTTTCAAACTTTTCTTCGGTTGACAATGATTTTACCAAACAAAATCTCATCTGTCAACAAAATTTTATTTTTTTCTTTTTTTGTGCCACATAAACCGTTAAAAATACTAGTTTTATATTGGTACTATTTTTTATTATTACTATCTTATTTTTTTATTATTTTATTTTTTTCATAAAATTTTCAAAAAAATAATTTTTTTGTTAAAAAACACTTGCTTTTTTTTCAATTTGGGTTTATACTTTAGTAAATTATAGTGCAATTTGAAAAGGAGAAAAAAAATGTTTTCACTTAAATCAATAATATTTGTCATATGTGCTATTATTCTCATACAAATTTTTATGAGAACAATTTCATATGCCAAAAATTATGTTAGGAATTAAGTGTTTGAGTAAACCTTTTTATTTTTAAGGAAATTTGATTTTGATTTATTTAAGCAACCTAGCAGGGTTGCTTTTTTTATTACATAAAGGTCGGTGAGTAGTTTGTTTTTAAGTTTTTTATTATTTTTTCTAAGTTCTATGGTTTTTGTTAATAGATATTATCTTTCCAAAGAGGAATTTTCATATAAAAATATTTTTCACGAAGATTTTAATAATAAATCTTCAAAATCTCATAATGAAAAAAGATTTTTACTAGAAAATATAGCTCTTATAATATGACTTTTTATTTTTGAATAGTTACAAGGAGGATATTATGGACAGAAGTTTTCAATTTAGAGATGCAAAACTTTTACCTTTGCTGATTAAATTTTCTATTCCAAGTACAATAGTCGCTCTGTCATCAATTTTGATGAATAGTACCGACAGATATTTTATCGGTCAAGCTGTTGGAAGAACGGGGATAAGTGCTATTGCCACTATCTATCCCCTTATAGTTTTAGGAGATGCTCTTGGAATGTTTTTTAATGCTGGTGGTTCTTCCCTTGTAAGTATTCAACTTGGACAAAATAATCTAGCTGGAGCTAAGAAAACTCTTGGAACTTGTATTTTCACTGTTGGAGTTATTGGAATAATCTATACTTTGCTCGGATTTATTTTTATGGATTCCATAGTGAGATTCTTGGGAGCCAGTGATTCAAATATAAAATATGTTGAGGACTACTGCAAATTTTTTCTTCCATCTGTAACATTCCAAATGGCATTTTGGTCTTTCTGTGCCTTTGTGAGAAGTGAAGGAAATCCAATTATGTCTATGATGATAAACTTTGCCTCAATTTTTGCAAATGTTATTTTGGATTATCTTTTAGTTATGGTACTTGATTGGGGAATGAAAGGAGCAGCCATCGCAACATCTATGGCAAACTTTGTCCCAGCTATGCTTTTACTCTATCATTTTTATAAAAGTGATCTACTAAAACTAGAAAATAAAAATATTGTTTGGGATTTTCAAATAGTCAAAAAAATGTTTTCTACAGGTTTTTCATCTTTCGCCAACGAATTTTTATACGGAACTGATATGATACCCATAAAGGACACATATATATTATCAACAAATTAAAAAATATAAGAAAGTTGGTAATGTATGTCTAA
>NZ_JADYTX010000061.1 GCF_021531475.1 Fusobacterium perfoetens
TTAGACATACATTACCAACTTTCTTATATTTTTTAATTTGTTGATAATATATATGTGTCCTTTATGGGTATCATATCAAGCATTTGGAATTGCTGAAAAAGCTCATGGGGCGGCAGCTTTAGCAGGGGCAATCAGTTTCTTTATATTAGAAGCTGGAGCTAAATCAATAAATGGAAATATTAAAATGGGTGTGTTTTCAGGAATAATAGCTGGACTTATTGCAGGAAATGTGTATAATAAATTTAAAGATACAAAAGTTCCTGAATGGCTTGGATTCTTCGGAGGAAGAAGATTTGTTCCTATTATGTCAGCACTTGTAAGTGTTTTAGTTTCTGGAGTTTTAGGATATGTATTCCCATTAATTCAAAAAGGTTTAGATACTTTTGGAATGTGGATGATAAAAGCTGGAGAATTAGGATTATTCCTTTATGGAGTTCTTCAAAGATTCTTAATTCCTTTTGGACTTCACCATGTTTTAAACTCAATAGTTAGATTTATGTTTGGAGAATATACAAATGCAGCTGGTCAAACATTTATAGGTGACCAAGTAAGATTCTTTGCAGGAGACCCAACAGCAGGAATATATATGGCTGGAGCTTTTGCAATTATGATGTTTGGACTTCCTGGAGCAGCTTTTGCTATCTATAGATGTGCAAAACCTAGCAGAAAAAAAGCTGTATTAGGAATTTTAATCAGTGTGGCTTTAACATCATTCTTAACAGGAATCACTGAACCAATAGAATTCTTATTTATATTCACAGCTCCATTATTATTTGTAGCTCACTCAATATTTATGGGACTATCATACGCTTTAACAAATTATCTTGGAGTTTTACACGGTTTTGGTTTCTCAGCAAGATTAATTGACTACATTCTAAACTTTAAACTTGCTACAAAACCATTATTAATATTACCTCTAGGGGCATTCTTCTTTGTACTTTATTATGTTACTTTCTCATTCATTATCAAAAAAATGAACTACCAAACTTTAGGAAGAGAAAGTGAAGAAGAAATAGAAAAATTAAATGAAAATAAAAAAGTAGAAGAAGATGGAGAAGTTGACAACTTTATCATCGCTTTAGGTGGATTAGATAACTTTATAACTGCTGATTCTTGCATCACAAGACTTAGACTTGATCTAAAAGATAGAAGCTTAGTAGATGAAAAAATGTTAAAACAATTAGGCTCTAAAGGAGTTATCAAACCAGGACAAACAAGTGTTCAAGTAATTTTAGGAGCTAAAGCAGAAAGAATAGCTAATGGAATAAGAGAAAAATTAAGCAGTAAATAGTAAAATTTTTAGGAGGAGATAATGAAATTACTTTGGTGTGATTTACACGCAAATATTCATTCAGAGCAATTAAAAGATATTGAAAAATGGTATGAATTTGGTAAAGAGATGACAGACTTTTGGCCAATAGCTTATTATCCATTTTATATGAGAAAAGATGAAACAGGACTTGGAGTAGAGGATATCCACAGTGAAGAAAAAAGAAACTCTGATTGGGAAAAAATAAGAGAGTTTGTAAAAAATACTTCAACAGATGATTACTTATTATTTATGGGATATGAATGGCAAGGAGCAGGAAAAGACGGAGACCATAACGTTTTTTATAAAAATCTAGATCAAATGTTACATGCTCCAATGAGATATCAAGAATTAACAGAACTATTGCCAGCGGGCGAAGCAATAGCTGTACCTCACCATCTTGCTTATGCTTCTGGTCACAGAGGAAAAAATTGGGCAACACACAATGAGAAATATTCTCCATTCGCAGAGATCTTCTCATCTCACGGAAGTTCTGAAAGTGATACAACTGACATTCATATGGGAAGACACGTTCATATGGGACCAAGAACATCTGGAAATGATGTTATGTCTGGATTAAAACAAGGAAAAATCTGTGGAATTATTGCTTCTGGAGATAACCACGTTGTACCAGCTATGTTTGGTCATGGATTAATGGCTTGTTATGCTGAAGAATATACAAGAGATGGAATTTTTGAAGCTTTCTTAAATAGAAGAGTTTATGGAGTTACTGGTGCAAAAACAAAACTTTACTATACATTAAACGACCAATTATTAGGAAGTGTAATTGAACCATCAGTTGACAACAAATATACAGCTTTCGTTGATGTTGAGTGTGGAAATGCTATTGACAGAATCGAATTTATAAGAAACGGAGTAGCAGAACATACTTATGTTCATAACGGAACTTGGGAAAATGAAAAATTAGAGGGAACAATCAAATTTAAATTTAGAACTGACTTTGGTTGGGGACCAGATTTAAGAATTTATCCAGATATTACTAAAAAAGAGTGGCAAGGAGAAGTTATCACAGAAGGAAAAATCTTATCTGTTGAAAAATTATGGACAAACCCTGGTCAAAAAGTAATAGAGCAAACTGATAAAAATTATAAATTTGAATTATTAACTAAAAAAACAACTCAAACAGGAAAATGGATGGGAGCTTCTGGAATACAAACTGAAGGATTCATATTTGAAGTTGAAACCGATATAAATTCAAAAATGACTTTCATCGTAAATGGAAAAACTTTTGTTTATACAGTTGCTGAAATTTTAGAAGGAAGTAAATTAAATGGTTTTGTAGAAGAAGCTGTTGAACTAGCAAAAGAAAGATTTGGATTTAGTGAATACTACAGAACAGATCCTTTCTGGCACAATGCTTATAAATTTAAAATCAATCAAGGATTCCCAGAAATAGCTTACAAAAAACAAATCTCTTATACTTTTGATGGATTAAAAACTGATAATAAAGATTTCTTTATGGTTAAAATACATCAAAAAAATGGAGAAGTTGCTTGGTCTTCACCAGTTTGGGTAAGAACAAAATAAAAATTTCTACTTCTTAAAATTAATATTACCCCAAAAATCTTATTATAAGGTCTTTGGGGTAATTTTTTTATTGATTAAATAAATTTGTAAAACTATTAACTACATCTGTATAGTAAAGTTCGTTTAGAGTCAATTTTTTATTTTCAGCTGTAATTATATAAATATCAGCATAAGTATACTCTATATAATCTCCGTTTTTTACTGTTGTAAAATATACTCTATTATTGTTATAATCAGCAACAATCACTTTACCATCTCTTGTTTTTCCATCTACTTTCCAAGTTAATTGTGAAACATCAACTTTTTGATTGGTTGCAATTCCTATTGCGTTAGCCGCTAACTCTTCAGTAGTATTACTATATAATACATCTTCAACTACAATACTTTTTACAGCGTCAATATAATCTTGATCATTACTACAACCAGTTAAAACTAAAGATAATGCCAAAGTAAGAAATAAAAATATTTTTTTCATAACCTGCCTCCCTTATGTGTCATAATATTATGATAGCTAGAATTTTTATAAAAGTCAACTATTTTTTAGATCAAAAAAAGGGGAAGGGTGTCGAAACTCGACACCCTTTTTGGGGATATGATATATATGAAATGGAATTACCTAAACAATTCCCATAGCATATTCAACAGCAATTGCCACAATCACAACTAAAAGTGATATTATAAATCCATGTACCATTGGAGCATGACCAGATTTTTTCATTTGTCTGAAACTTGTATTAAGACCAATGGCTCCAAGAGCTGCAATCATTAAAAATTTACTTAGCTCTTTTAAAAATTCTGATACTTGCAATGGAATAAATCCTAAACTATTTATTATAGCTAATGCTATAAATCCTAATATAAACCAAGGAAAAATAGTTAGTACATAAGATTTTGTTTGTTCTTCTTCTAAATGAATATTTTTATTTTCTTTTTGTTTTAAACGAATATTTATTATTGCAAATATTATAACTACAGGGATAATAGAAAGTGTTCTTGTAAGTTTTACCATTGTTGCAAAATCTCCAGCAGCCTCACTAAAAGCATAACCAGCAGCAACAACACTTGAAGTATCATTTACAGCAGTTCCAGCCCACAAACCATAAGCTATATCACTCATTCCTAACCATTTTCCAAATATTGGGAATAAAACTATCATAACCATATCAAATAAAAAAGTTGCTGACATTGAATAAGCTATATCTGTGTCTTCGGCATCAATGACTGGGGCTATAGCGGCGATAGCCGATCCTCCACAAATTCCTGTTCCAGCTGAAATTAAGTTTGACATCTTCCAATTTAGTCCTAGTAAATTTCCAACTATATATCCTCCACCAAAACAAGTTAAAAGAGTAAATACCATTATTACAAGAGACATTCTTCCAATATGTAAAACTGTTCCGATACTTAATGACGCCCCTAAAAGAATAATTGCAAATTTTAAAATTTTCTTAGATGTAAATTTTAATCCTTCTTTTAAATAATCACTTGGTTGATAATAGTGATTTATAAACATTCCTATAAAAAGAGCAATTACAGATGCTCCAATAAGTGGAACTGGTAATAAATCTTCAATAAGTTTAGAAATAAAAGCGATTACTAAAGCTAGGGCAAAACCTGGCAAAACAGAATAAGTTTTTTTCATAAAATCCTCCTAAATAATTTTTCCTTTTATAGATTGATTTTAGCATATAAAAATGATAAAATCTAATAATCATTTATTATATATTAATAAATTTTTCTTATTAAAAATTGGAGGAATCATATGCTTGATTATAGAATTTTAACTTTTTTAAAACTATGTGAAACTATGAATTATCGTATCACGGCTGAAGAATTAAATATGACTCAACCTGCTGTTACTCAACATATTCACTATCTAGAAGAAGAATACGAATGTAAACTTTTTATATACAATAGAAAAAAACTTGAAAAAACAAATCAAGCTATTCTTTTAGAGGAATATGCTCGTTCAGCATACTACAATGAAATTTATTTAAAAAGAAAAATAAAATCAGAAAATAAAATAAAAATAAATATTGGAGCGACCAAAACTATTGGAGAGTTTGTAATCGGAGAAAAAATAAAAAAACTTGTAAAAAATGAAAAATATGATATTTCTCTTACAATTGATAATACTGAAAAACTTATAAAACTAATGGAACTAAATAAATTAGATTTCATTTTGGTTGAGGGAATATTTAATAAGGATAAATATGGTTATAGACTTTATAAAAAAGATGAGTTTATTGGAATATGTAGTAAAAATCATAAGTTTAATGGAAAATCTATAAAGTTTGAAGAGTTATTTGAAGAGGATATAATCATAAGAGAAGAGGGATCTGGTACAAGAGGAATATTTGAACAGTTTTTATCAGAAAATAGTTTTTCCTTAGAATTTTTTAAGAAAAAAATTACAATAAATAATTTTAATCTTATAAAAGAACTTGTATCAGCTAACTGTGGAATATCTTTTGTATATAATTCTGTTGTTAATAAAAATGATGACATTGGGAAATTCTATTTTAAAAACAAAATAGAGAGAGAATTTAATTATCTTTATCTAAAAAATACTGCCGCTAAAGAACTTGTAGATTTTTTTGACAAATTAGAGGGTGTGAAGAGTTTTCTGTAAATCTTAACTTTCTATGATAAAAATTGTTTAATTTAATATTTTTACTTTATAT
>NZ_JADYTX010000062.1 GCF_021531475.1 Fusobacterium perfoetens
ATCCACCATAAACTCTAATTCCATTTATTATAGTTCTATATTTTTTAGGATCATCATCAATAAATGCACGTATCTTATACTCAAAGTTTTTGTTAGCACGGCATTCTCTTATTAATGTATTTCCAGCTTCTCCAGCACCATAGACTAAGGTATTTTCTCTATTTTTTCTTCTCTCTTTTGGAGAAATATTTCCTTGCCTTTGTAATCTAAATATCATTCTCAAAAGTAGCATTAAAGAAGTAGAAAAGATAAAAGTTAAAAGTAAAATTCTTAAGCTATGAAGTTTAAGAAGTTTATTAAGAACAAAAGTAGAACAAGCGCTGAAACCATTAAGTTTAAGAAGTTCTAAAATATCTCTACTGTCTGTATACTGCCAACTAGTCGCCACTTCATTTTTAAGTAAATCAACAACAGCATAAGAGAACGCATAAAGAAAAGCCATTTTGACAGGTAAATCTCTGAACTCTTCAAACATAATGTAATCAATAAGTAAAGATGAGAATAAGACACTAGAAATATCTAAAAAAATCTTTACAAAATTCCTCTTATTAGTAAAAGCTTTGTCCATAAAATTTCTCCCTATATACCTTAATATTTTTAAACTGCTTAAAAAAATAGAGGATTTATTTTAAGCAAGTTTTTTATTCTACAATTCCAAAATATTTTTTTATATTTTTATTGAAAAATTAATTCTTGAATGTTTAATTTTTTATTAAAAATATAAGCTGTATAAGTGTAACTCTTTATTCAAAAAAAGTCAAACTATATTTGCTATTTTTTGATAGAAAAATTTATAAAATAAAAAGACCCTGATAAATATTTACTTTAGGTCTTATATTAATTTTTTTATTTTATGTTTCACTACCCCCCCCCCGTTATTTTTAATACATTTTATTTAAAATTCTTGAAAAATCTTTTCAATTAATTATACCTCTCAATTATATCTCTGTCAAGACCTTATTCATTTTTTTATCTGTTTTTTATTTTAAATATGTTATAATTCTTATAAAAGGAGAGATTGAAAATAAATAATACTACAGAAAAAATAATAATTAATAATTTAGGTCCACTAAAAAGTTGTAAACTATATATAAAAGATTTTATGATTTTTACAGGTCAACAGGCTTCTGGAAAAAGTACCATTGCTAAAAGTATATTTTTCTTTAAAAATATAAAAATTATTAATATCAGTAATAAAAAAACAAATATTTTTTTCTACCAAGGAACTTAGTACTCCTTTAAAAGATAAATTAATAAAAGAAATAAGGCTAAATTTTTTGCAAGTTTTTGGAAGTACTTGGGGAATGCCTCAAAATATGACAATATTTTACTATTACGATGAAAAAGAATGAATCCAACGATTAGAACCATTTACTTTAGTTCCCGTTTCATCAGCGTGAGTTATTTTAGCTTTTATTAATTGTTCTTTGAAGAAATTTTCTACTTTTTCAAGTTCTTCAATTCTAGCTAAAGCTTTAGATAATTGAATTTTAAGTTCAGCAATTTCACGTAACAAATCTTCAACTTTAATTTCCATAAAAATTCACCTCCCAATCAAAAAAATTAACTTATACATTATATCATATTTTTTAACTCAAAAAAAAGACCTAGATTCATTTTTTTGAATCTAAGTCTTGATTTTTAATTTATAGCTAAGTAGTTACAAAGTTTGAAAATAAAATAATATTGGTAAAATCTTCTTGTAATAAAGATAGAAAATTTCTAAAAAACTATTTCTCTAAAATTTCTTTTATATATGATTTACCTTCTAAATACCATAAAAGAATTCCCACATATTCAGTTTTTATTTTTTCATTTTTTAAACTTTGGTATAATTTCTTAATTTTGTTTTCATTCTTCTTTTTAATATTATTTTGTAAAGCTTTAAGAGCTGCTCTTCTTCCTGAAATTAATTTCCCATATTTATCATTAAGATTTAAAACTTCATTTAATTCTTTTTGATATAAATCATTCGATGATTTAATTTCTCCATTTCTTGTAAAAAATATAGTTAAAATATGTCTTTCGTCTTGAGGATTTATATTTAAAATATCATTCCCTTTATGTGTATCACAAGTCTGAAACTTTTTTGGAGAGCCTTCATTTCCTTTACAAACAGCTAATAAATTTTTATAGTCCAATTCATTTTCAGAATTTCTTGCTTTATAATGTTCTATTTTTACATCAGATGACTCTATTCTTTTCATACAATAAGCACAAATATATCCTTGCTCTTTTAATAAAGATTCTCTTATATCATTCTTTACATTACTTGGTAAATTATCAAAAGATGAATTAACAGTTTTTTTATATTCTGTTAAAGAACGTGGTTCACTATTCTTTTTTATTAAAATCATAACTACATCTCCAATTCTTCCAATCTTAAAGAAACTTCTCTTTCTACAACATTAGAATCATCTTTTCCTAAAATTTCTTCTAATTCTTCTAAAACTTTTTTGGCTTCTACAATATTTTTTTCATCTAATAAATCATTAAATAACTCTAATTTTTCAACTACTTCCTTAGGTCTTACTTCTGTTTTCATCACTTCACGAAGTATAGATTCTACATCTCTTCCATAAGTCATATTTTCTAACGGATAGATCTCGTAATTATCAAGAATCAATACATTTTTATTAGATACATTTGATAATACATTTGGAGAATGTGTGGTAAATATAAATTGAATTTTTGGAAAAATTTTACACAATATTGAAATTATCTTTGTTTGCCAATTTGGATGTAAATGCATATCTATTTCATCTATTAATATAATTCCTGGTGTCCCTTTTAAAATATTATCTAAAAGTTGTGGATTCAATATTGCCATACGATAAGCAATATCTGCTATCATACTCAAAATACTTTTGGTTCCATCACTCAGTACTCTCATTGGTAAATTTTCAACAGTATTATCATTTTTCTTTAAAGAAATTTCTAATTCACCACTTTTAACTTTAAAATCAACTTTAACTTCTTTTAAATTTTCATCAAGCATTTTATAACTTTTGCTTAAAGCTTTTTTTACAGCATCTAGTTCAGGAATAATTTTCTCTTCTTGTAATTCGATATAAGTCATTTTTTCAAACCACTTTAACATTTGCTTTTCGTTTGAAGCTGAATCTAAACAATCAATATATCCTTTTAAACGAGAGAAATTTCCTTTTATTTCTTTTATATTTCTATCTCTCTTTTGCATCCAAAGTCTACCTGTACCATAATATGCTACCATTGGTAATATTATATTTTTGTCTCCTTCTTTAATCCCTTTTTGAAGAGATGAAGCATATTCTATTATTTGTTTAGCTCTCGTACTTGTAGTCCTTCCTCTTTCTCCATTCAGAGTTCTTTCCCAATAAAGTTCTTTATTATCAAATTCACATTTGGTTGAAATAGACACTGGAAATTGATGCTCTCTCTCTATTCTATTTCCTATTTCATACATTTTATAGTGAGAATCATTTTTATTAATTCCTAAGATTCCCATTCCATCAAATACTGAAATATATCCACCTAAGGCAATAGATAAAGCATCTAATATAGTTGTTTTTCCTGAGCCATTAATCCCTATTAAAACTATATAATTTGAATCTAACTTTATCTTCATATTTTCGTAACAACGAAAATTTTTAATTTCTAATTCTTTTATTTTCACTATGTCACCAGCCCATTCAAAATTTAACTATAATCTATCTTAATTATATCATCTCTTTAAGGAAAACTCAATTATATATCGTAATTCTTTCATTTTTTATAAATATAATATTTTAAATATAAAAAAAGAATGCTAAATCAAATTACACTCTTTTTTCGTTTCTATATTTTTTATTTTCTACATATTATTATAACAAAAAGAAATCAACACCGGAACAAGAGCTGAACAAATCATTCCATTTAAAACAGATAGCATAACTGTTTCTTCATTTGTATATTTTATCATCATAGGAAGTGTTGTATCCTCACTTGTTGCAGCAGCTGGTGCAATACAGCTATAATAATTCAAATATTTAGCAATTATAGGAATAAGAAAGAATGAAAAAATCTCTCTCATAAGATTACTTAAAAAAGTAATACTTCCAAGTTTAGCTCCTGCAAGTTTTCCCACTGTAATTCCAGAAAGACTGTACCAACCAAGACCACTTGCAACAGCTGTACTCTCTCCCAAAGTAAATCCTGTAATAGGACTACAAATCATTCCTCCAATAATAGATCCAACTACAATCCCAAAAGGAATAATTAAAACTTTCAAATGATATTTTTTCAAATCATTTAAAATTCCTTTATGAAGTCCTACACTTATTCCAACAAAAAACATTAAAAAATATAGTATAAAATCTGTTCTAGAAGTTATTGCTGACACAAATCCAATATTTATATCACAAAGTCCATAAGCCACTCCTGAAATAAGAGCGATCAAAGCAAATACAACCATTAATTTTTCCCCTTTCCACTATTTTTTCTTTTTTCTATAAAATGACGTGTTAATAAAAAAACTATTATAAGCGAAAATAGAGATGGAATAAAACAAAAGATAAAACTATGCCACCCCAAAAGACTTAACTCTTGTATAAAATTCTCTCTTCTGCCTAAAGTAACTCCCATAGAGAAAATCAGTAAAATTGTGCATATAAGTTGTAATTTTTCATTTATTGTTTTGTATTTATGAGAAAAAAATCTATTTCCTACTAATATTCCGATACTCATTACTATTAAAATATCCATATTTTCCTCCTATTTTTTCTTAAAGAAAAAAGGGATATCATTTACCCCTCCCTATCAAACTGTATATTATTATACTTCAAACTATTAAAAAAATCAATATTTATTACTATTATTTGATAAAAAACTTTTGATGTAGTATAATAAATAAAAAGTTTTAAAAGGAGATGTTATGAAAGCTGTTGTTCAAAGAGTTTTAGAATCAGAAGTAAAAATAGATGGTGAAAGTGTTGGAAAAATTGGAAAAGGGTTTTTAGTTCTTTTAGGAATCACTCACGAAGATACAGAAAAAGAAGTTGTTTGGCTGGCTAATAAAATAAAAGGTCTTAGAGTATTTGAAGATGAAAATGGAAAAATGAATCTTGGACTTGATGAAATTGGTGGAGATATTTTTATAGTTTCGCAATTTACTCTTTATGGTAATTGCATAAAAGGTAGAAGACCTGGATTTACTGATGCAGCTAGACCAGAAATTGCAATCCCTCTTTATGAAAGTTTTATCCAAAAGTTTAGAGAATTTTCTATTGGAAAGGTTGAAACTGGTAGATTTGGAGCTGACATGAAAGTTTCCTTAATCAATGATGGTCCTGTAACTTTATTAATCGACACAAAGGATGTAAAAAATTTATAGAGCCTGTGAAAAAGATTCTGTAAATTAAATAATACTAACTTTTAATAGCTTTCTATGATAAAATTAATATCATAGG
>NZ_JADYTX010000063.1 GCF_021531475.1 Fusobacterium perfoetens
TGTGATGCATTTTTTTAAATTAACAAATTTATTTAATTTTTTTATTTTTGACTTGACATTTAATAGTTAGTCTTAAATATTTTAATAAAGTTTTAATCCTATTAAACTCAATAAAGAACCTAATCCATAGAATATATGAAACATTGGATATAACCAAATTGTGATTAATCCATACAATACATTTTTATTAACAAAAGAAAAATAAAAATCTAAAGCTAAATATAATCCTATCTCAATAAAAAATAAATATTTAAATATTAAACTAAAATACATTAATATAGGTATTACTATAATTGATATTAAAAATAAAAATGGTATAAAATGTCTAATACTCATAGCCTTAGGATTTTCTTTCAAAGTATAGAATAATGCATTACCATTTTGAATACTCATTTTTAAAATCCCATTCACTGTATCTCTACAATAATATTTAAAATGAATATTTTCTGATAACCATATTTTACCACCACTATTACGAATTCTTGCATTCATATCATTATCTTCACTACGAAGTAATCTTGTATTAAATAATCCTACTTTTTCAAATACCTCTTTTCTAAATGCACCAAAAGGAACTGTATCAACATACTTATCCCCTTCTCCTACACGAAAATCAGACCCACCAACTCCAAATTTTGTTGATAGCATCTGCGAAATCGCTTTTCCCATAAAGGTAGTAGCTGAAGTTTCTGCTATTCCACCAACATTGTCAGCATCTGTATTCTCTAAATAAAATACACATTTTTCTATGTAGTTAGGATAAAAAAATGCATGTGCATCAAGCCGAATAATATATTTTCCTTTTGCTTCTTTTATTCCCATATTTAGTGCATATGGTGTCTTTCTTTTTTCGTTAATTAATAATTTAATTGGATATTTATTTAATTTTATATAATCCTTTATTATTTCTCTAGTTTTATCTGTTGAATTTCCATCAACTAAAATCCATTCCATATTTTTTACAGGATATGTTTGGTCAATTAAAGACTCAATAAAATTCTCAATATATCTTTCTTCATTAAATAAAGGAACTATTACTGATACAACTAAATTTTCCATACTTCTCTCCGTTTATTTAATAACAGCTACTACTGTCTTTAGCATTGTTTTAATATCTTCAAAGAAATTAAATTCCCTTATACTTTGAAGATTGTATTTCATCTTTCCTGGTAACACTTCTTCTACATAAGTTTTATCAGGGTTATTTGATTTATCCAAAAGCTTAGCTTCATCTTTATAGTAAATACTTGCAAGACTTGTTACTCCTGCAGGTAAAAGAAGGGTTGCCATCATCTCTTTTGTATAATAATTTACATATTTTTTTACCTCTGGTCTTGTTCCTACAAAAGTCATATCTCCAGTTAAAATATTTAAAAGTTGTGCTATTTCATCTAATCTACAATCACGTATAAATTTTCCAACTTTCGTTATTCTTGCATCATTTCCTACTGTAACTTGTGTTCCAAGCTTTTCAGCGTTATTTACCATAGTTCTAAATTTAAAAATTTTAAAAGTTTTTCCATATTGAGTTATTCTTTCTTGTCTAAAGAATACAGGTCCTTTTGAATCTATCTTTATTGCTATACCTAAAAATATAAATACAGGCAATAGAATAATTAACATAATAAGAGAAACTACTATATCAAAAATTCTTTTTAGAATTAAACTCAATTTTTTCTTTTTTAAAATTTCATAATATGGTCTTACTTCATCTAATTGTAATTCTTCTGGTAGTTGCTCCCAATCTTTTAAAATCAATCTACACATACTCCTTCACAATTCTTTTATAGTTTTCTATTATATAATCTACATCTTCATCTGTTAAACAAGTATGAAGAGGTAAAGTTATTTCATTAGCAAATTGTTCATAAGAGTTTGGATAATCTTTAATATCAAATCCCAAATTAATATATGCTGTCATCATTGGTAAAGGTTTATAATGTACGTTACAAGCAATTCCAGCTTCTGCCATTTTTACAATTATTTCTTGTCTTTGTTCTAAAGATATATTTGGTATTCTTGTAAGGTATAAATGACCTGAAGATTGATATTCATCAGTATAATGATTTAAAGTTTTTACTCCTAATGGTTTAAAAGCATTATCATATTTTTCTATTATCTCTTTTCTTCTTGCAAGCATTCCTTCATAACGACTTAATTGAGCAAGTCCTACCCCTGCAAGAATATCCGTCATATTACATTTATACCAAGGTCCTTTAATATCATATTCCCAAGCACCTAATTGAGTTTTTGCAAGGGCATCTTTTGATTGACCATGTAAAGAGAATAGTTGTAATTGATGATAGATATCTTCATTATCAATTCCTTCTATATTTCTCCAAGTTAAAGCTCCACCTTCAGCAGTTGTTAAATTTTTAACAGCATGGAATGAAAAAGATGTGAAGTCAGCTATACTTCCCACTTTTCTTCCTTTACAACTAGCACCAAAAGCATGAGCAGCATCAGCACAGATAGCTATTCTTCCAATTGCTTTTTGAATGTCATTATTTGGCTTAAATAGATGTTTTTTATTTTCTACAATAGCAAAAATTTTGTCATAATCGCAAGGAATTCCAGCTAAATCAACAGGAATTATTGCTTTTGTTTTTTCAGTAATAGCCTCAGCCATCTTTTCATAATCCATTTCTAGTGAATCTTTTTGAACATCTACAAAAACTATTTTTGCACCAACATGATAAACCACTGATGCAGAAGCAGTATATGTATATGAAGGAACTATTACTTCATCTCCCTCTCCTATTCCTAATATACGAAGAGCCATTTCAGCACAAGCAGTTTGAGAGTTTAAACAAACAGCTCTATCCACTTCGCAAAATTTAGCTATTTTTCTTTCTAATTCTTTTGTTCTTGGTCCTGTTGTAATCCAACCTGAACGTAAAGCATCCGCAACCTCTTTTATTTCTAATTCTGATATATCCGGAGGACTAAATAAAATATTTCTTTTTAACATAAACTCACCCCTATTATTCATATTTAACTTCTTTATAAGATACTACTACTTTCTTCATTATCTCTTTTATCTTTGAAATATCTGGATTGTGTGTACATTCTTTTAATTCATCAAAATACTTATCAATCTCAATATTTCCTTTATCTATCTTAGTAATAAATATCTTTTTATTAGCTGTCTTTATAGCATTATTTGTATCATAAAGCAGTTCTTCATAAAGTTTTTCTCCTGGTCTTAATCCAACTATATCTATTCCCACTTTTGCATTTGATAGCCTTATCATATTTTTAGCCAAGTCATAGATTTTAATTGGTTTTCCCATATCTAGGATAAATATCTCTCCACCATTTCCTATACTTCCAGCTTCTATTACTAGTTGTGCTGCTTCTGGTATAGTCATAAAATATCTTGTAATGTCTTTATGAGTAAGTGTTAGATTTTTTCCTTCTTTTATTAATTTTCTAAAGATTGGAATTACAGAACCATTACTTCCCAATACATTTCCAAATCTTACAGCCATAAATTTAGTGCCTTTTGATATTTCATTCATATGTTCTATTACAAGTTCACAAGCTCTTTTACTTGCTCCCATTAAATTTGTTGGATTAACAGCTTTATCTGTTGAGATAAGAACCATTCTATCTACACCAAATTCATTTGCACATTCTGCTACATTTCTAGTACCAAATATATTATTCTTTATAGCTTCCTCTGGATTATGCTCCATTAAA
Organism: Fusobacterium perfoetens; assembly: GCF_021531475.1. NCBI lineage: Bacteria > Fusobacteriati > Fusobacteriota > Fusobacteriia > Fusobacteriales > Fusobacteriaceae > Fusobacterium > Fusobacterium perfoetens. Next base: position 3,703 of record NZ_JADYTX010000063.1, read on the forward strand.
GGCACGTGTTTATGAGCTGCTGCATGGAATACAATATTTGGTCTATATTTATTAAATAAAAATTCTAATTTTTCTTTTTCACGAATATTACATATTTCTGAAACTAAGTCAAGATTTTGATATTTTCTCTTAAGTTCAAGCTCTAAAAAATATATATCATTTTCATTAACATCTATTGTTACAAGTTTTTGAGGTTCATATTTAGCTATCTGTCTTGCTAGTTCAGAACCAATACTTCCAGCACCACCTGTTACAAATACTACCTTATTATGTATCAGATCTTTTATACTTCCATCATTGATTTCAACTTGATCTCTTCCAAGTAAATCTTCAATACTAACATCTTTAATTTGATTA
>NZ_JADYTX010000064.1 GCF_021531475.1 Fusobacterium perfoetens
GCCAGGATCAAACTCTTCATTAAAACTTTATATATTTATTGACTAGGTCAAATAATTTACACTTACCATTTTTTAAACACCAAATAAGGTTGTTTGCTTGTCATATTTCTCTATTCTGTTGTTAATGTCCTTCGTTTCTGTCCTCTTGTGGACAGGTATTATCTTATCATTTTTTTCGTATTGTGTCAATAACTTTTTTTATTTTTTTAAAGTTTTTTCTAAATTTCTTTTGTTTCTAATGGTTTTTATTATAAAGAAAATTCAGAAAATTTAGAATTTTTTCTTAAAATCTTTTCTTTTATAATCAATTTACCCTCTTTTTCTATTTTACCATCTAATAAAAGAGTATATTTTCCTATTTCATTTCCTTTTTCTAAAGGAAGTTTCATTTCATCATATTCAACTATAAATTCAACCTTTGTATTTTTACCAACTATTTTTATAAAACTTTCTTCTGGAAATATTTCTAAATTTTTCATTGTAGTATTTTCTAAAATAATATTATCTACAGGACTATCTTTTCTTAAGAAAAAAGCTCTCTTATTCTCATCATAAAATTTTCCTATATCCTCTAAAATCTTTTTATCTCTGATACTCTCATTTTTGCCACCTAAAATAACATAGACTAGTTCTATATTATTTTTTTTAGAAGCTACAGCCATATTATAACCGGCTTCACTATGATGACCTGTTTTTATTCCAAATATTCCCTCTTTTCCTAGAATTTTATTTCTATTTAAAAGTCTTGTTTTTCCTGAATAAATTTTTACTGATTTTTTAGAAGCAACATTTATATATTCATTGTATTTTGGATTTTCTAAAACCTCTACTGATATTTTATATATTCCATAAGCACTACCCACATCCATTTTTTTTCCAGTCATATCACTTGGAAGTCCTGAGGGAGTATAAAATTTAACTTCATTTTCTATTCCAAGTTCTTTAGCTTTAGATCTCATTCTCTTAACAAAAGAATCTACACTTCCCTTTCCAACATATTTAGCTAGGGCATAGGCAGCATTATTGGCTGAATGAACAGCAGTAGCCTTTATCAAATCATCTACTGATATTTTTTGTCCAACTCCCATCCAAATTTTACTACCACCTACTTTTGCTGTTTCACTATCTATAACAACTCTATCTTTTTTAGATATTTCTCCAGAATCAATGGCGTCATAAACAACCATAAGGGTCATCATTTTAGTTACAGAAGCTAGCGGATACAAAACCCTTGAATTTTCTTCAGATACTATTTTCCCCTCATCTGTTGCCAAAATATATGATTTATAATTTTTATTCTCTACATTTCCAAATAGGTTAGTAGCAATTATCAACATCAATAATATTATTTTTTTCAAAATTTATCCTCCAAATTTTAAAATCTCCAGTAGATTATAACATTTTTTTCAAATAAAAAAAAGGTGAGATTAACATTCCCACCCTTTAGTATCAAAATTATTTATTTTTTTTAGATAAGTAATCTTCAATAGCAGCTTTTATAGCTTCTTCAGCTAATACTGAACAGTGCATTTTTTGAGGAGGTAATCCACCTAATTCTTCAACAACTGCTTTATTTGTTAATTTTAAAGCTTCTTCTATTGATTTTCCTAAAACCATTTCTGTAGAAACAGATGATGAAGCGATTGCAGAAGCACAACCAAAAGTTCTAAATTTTACATCTGTGATTATATCATTTTCTATTCTTAAGAATATTTCCATTATATCTCCACAAGATGGGTTTCCGATTTTTCCATATCCATCAGGATTTTCCATAACTCCAACGTGTTTTGGATTAGTGAAATGTTCCATTACTTTTTCTGTATATTGCATATTTTTCTCCTTTTTGTCTACTATTTTTTATTTACAAATTCATTCCAAAGTGGTGATAAAGATCTTAATTTTTCTATAACTTCTACCACTGTATCTATTGTATAATCAATTTCTTCTTTAGTATTGTATTTTCCTAAACTAAATCTTATAGTTCCATGAGCAAACTCTTCAGGAATTCCCATAGCCACTAAAACATGAGAGGCTTGTAAATCACTTGAAGAACAAGCTGAACCAGAACTAACTGCTATTCCTTTTAAGCTAAGCATTAAAAGTATAGATTCTCCCTCTACATATTTGAATGTTACACTTGAAGTTCCAGCTAGTCTTTCAGTATTTTTAGCATTTACTACTATTTCTGGAAGTCTTTTTAAAAGTTCTTCTTCAAAATAATCTCTTAATTTTGATATTCTTTCATTTTCTTCTTCTCTGTTATTAAATTGTTTTTCTAATGCGTTAGCTAGTCCTACGATTAATGGAGTATTTGTTGTTCCAGGTCTTAATTTTTTCTCTTGGTCTCCACCTGTTATAACTTTTCCTATTCTAACTCCATTTCTTATATATAAAGCTCCTATTCCTTTAGGTCCATAGAATTTATGAGCTGTGAAAGCTAAAGTATCTATTCCTAATTCCTTAGGTTTTATATCATATTTTCCCATAGCTTGTACAGCATCAACGTGGAATAATACTTTATTTTCTTTTGCTATTTTTCCAATTTCTGCTATTGGTTGGATAGCTCCTGTTTCATTATTAGCGTACATTACAGTTATAAGAATAGTATCATCTTTTATAGCTTTTCTTATATCTTCTGGATTTACAACACCATTTTCATTTACTCCGATAACTGTTACTTCAAATCCTTCGCTTTCTAGATCTTTACAAGTATTTCTTATTCCAGGGTGTTCAATAGCACTAACTATTATATGTTTTCCTCTATTTTTATAAGCTCTTGCAATACCTCTTACAGCTATATTGTCTGATTCTGTTCCAGAACCTGTAAATATTATTTCCTCAGGTAGAGCACCTACTACATCAGCAACTTTTTTTCTTGCTTCAGCAACTGCTTTTCCTGTTTCTTGTCCAAATAAATGTAAACTGAAAGCATTTCCATATTCTTCTTTAAAGAAAGGTATCATACTTTCAAATACTTCATCGTCTAATCTAGTTGTTGCATTATTATCTAAATATATTTTCATTATTTTCATCTCCTATATGTCACTAGACTCTTTCCTATCCTACATATATTTATACCATTTCTTTATCTCTTTTGTCAAGAATTATTATTGCTATTTTTTTAATTTTTTTTCGTAATATTTACAAGCTTCTTTTATCTCACATTCATCACATTTTGGACGTCTTGCAATACATTTATCACGACCTTGTAGTATGATATAGTGAGAAAAATCTATCCAACTTTTTTTAGGAACTATCTTCATTAAATCTCTCTCAATTTTAACAGGGTCTTGTTCCTCCGTAAGTCCCAAAAGATTAGTTATTCTTTTTACGTGGGTATCAACTGTAATTCCATCTGCTAATCCCCAAACCTCTCCTCTTACAACATTAGCAGTTTTTCTTCCTACTCCACCAAGCTCAAGAAGTTTATCCATCTCTTGAGGTAATTCTCCATTATATTTTTCCAACAATTGTTGGCTAGCTTTTTGAATATTTTTAGCTTTATTTCTATAAAATCCTGTACTTTTTATAAGTTCCTCTATTTTTTCTATATCCATAGTAGCAAATTGTTCTGGAGTATTGTACTCTTTAAACATAGCTTCAGTTACAATATTTACTCTTTTATCTGTACATTGAGCTGAAAGAATTACTGCTACCAAAAGCTCAAAAGGAGTATCATAATTTAAAGCACATTTTGGTTTTCCAAATTTTTCTTCTAATTTTTCCAAAACAAATTTTACTCTTTCTTTTTTTGTCATATTTTCTCCTCGTATAATATTTATATAATAATTTTTTAATTATTAAGCTATTTTAATTTTTATGTAATATACTGTTAT
>NZ_JADYTX010000065.1 GCF_021531475.1 Fusobacterium perfoetens
GATATAATTAGATGAGAAAAATAAAAATGGAGAGAATATGAAAAAAGCAGTTGGAATTGTAGTGGAATATAATCCTTTTCATAATGGACATAAATATCATCTAAATAAAGCTAAAGAGTTAGGAGATATAGTTATAGGAGTTATGAGTGGAGATTATGTTCAAAGAGGAGAGCCTAGTCTAATAAATAGATGGAAAAGAGCAGAGATAGCATTAAAAGAGGGAGTGGATATAATTTGTGAACTTCCTTGTTTTTATTCTTCTCAAAGTGCTGAGATTTTTGCTAGAGGTTCTATTGGAATATTAAATTTTATTGGAGTGGAAAAAATTATTTTCGGGTCTGAAAGTGATAGATTAGAAAACTTAAAAAAAATAATAGAGATAAGTGAAGATAAAAATTTTCAAGAAAATTTGAAAAAACAATTAGAAGAGGGAATATCCTATCCAAATGCTTATAATAAAATTTTAAAAGAATTTTTAGATGAGAGTATAGAACTAAATTCGAATGATATTTTAGGGCTTGAGTATTTGAGAGCTATAAAATATTTTGGGAATAATATTGAGCCTATAACTCTTAAAAGAGAGGGTGGAGGATATTATTCTGAGGAGGAAAAAAATAGGATACTCAGTGCCACAGGAATAAGAAAGCTTATATTAGAAAAAAAAGAGATAGAAAAATTTGTTCCTGAAAAATCTTATGAAATTTTGGAAAACGAGATAAAAAATAATAAAATAACTACTTTGGAAAAATTTTATTCTTTAATAAGATACAGTATTTTAGAAAAAAGAGACAGACTTTTTGAAATACAAGATGTAGAAGTTGGATTTGAGAAAAGACTTTATGAGATGGCTATAAAATATGATAATTACAAAGAATTTTTTGAAAATTTGATGACTAAAAGATATACAATAGGTAGAGTGCAAAGGATATTAATTCATATACTTTTGGATATAACAAAAAATGATACAAAATATTTAAAAAATAATATTCCATATATTAGAGTTATGGGATTTTCTAAAAAGGGTAAGGAATATTTAAAGGAGTTTCAAAAGGTGAAAGAAAATAATATAGAGATTATTACTTCTTTTAAAAATATTCAGAAAAAATTATCTCCTGAAAGCTTAAGATTTTTGGAACTAAATGAGAAAGCAAGTATAATTTATAAAATAATAAATAATTATGAAGAAAGAAAAATTCCATTAATGGTGGAATAAAGGACGGAAAAATGAAACTAACAAAAAGTACACAGATTTTTTATGGATTAGGGGTTAGCTATGCAATAGTTGACCAGATTTTTGCACAATGGATTTTGTATTTTTATCTGCCACCAGAAAGTTCAGGACTAAAACCTATAATGGCACCAGCTCTTATTTCTATTGCACTGGCAATTTCAAGAATAGTGGATATGATAACAGACCCGACTATTGGATATTTATCAGATAAAGTTCATACAAGATGGGGAAGAAGAATTCCATTTATTGCTGTAGGAAGTATTCCTTTAGGACTTACAACAATAGCATTTTTTTATCCACCAGTTGGAAATGACAGTTTATCATTTATTTATCTTGCTATTGTAGGTTCGTTGTTTTTTACTTTTTATACAATAGTAGGAGCACCATACAATGCTCTTATTCCAGAGATTGGAAAAACTATGGAAGAGAGATTAAATCTTTCAACTTGGCAGTCGGTATTTAGACTTCTTTATACAGCTATTGCAATGATACTTCCAGGAAAATTAATAGAAATTATAGGAAAAGGCGACGCTGTATTTGGAATTAGAGGAATGGTCATAATTTTGAGTATAATTTCTGCTGTTGGAGGATATATAACGGTTTTTGGAGTTAAAGAAAACAATTATTCAAATGGAGAGGTTTCAAAAATTAGTTTCAGAGAAACTGTAAAATCTATGTTAGAGTACAAAAGTTTTATTTATTATTTATTAGGACTTTTATTTTTCTTTGTAGGATTTAATACTTTAAGAGCCACAATGAACTATTATGTTGAAGATATTATGGGATATGGAAAATCTCAAATAACTATTGCCTCAGTATTTTTATTTGGAATGTCAGCTCTTTGTTTTTATCCAACAAATAAATTAGCTAAAAAAATAGGTTATAGAAAATTAATGCTTTTATGTCTTTCAGCTTTAATTGTGTTTACTACAATGCTTTTCTTACTTGGAAAAGTTATTCCAACATCTTTTGGATTAAAACTGTTTGGTTTGATTGGAATCCCAGTGGCTGGAGCAGCATTTATTTTACCACCTGCAATGTTAAGTGAGATAAGTAATAAAATATATGAAAGAACTGGAAATAAAATTGATGGAATCTGTTTCGGAGTGCAAGGATTTTTCTTAAAACTTGCTTTTATGTTATCAATTTTAGTTTTACCATTTATTTTAGTTTGGGGAAATAATATAGACAACTCTGTTACTAAAGATGGAATATATATGACAGCGATTTTTGGAGTTATTTCTTTTATTATTTCATATTTTTTCTATTATAAATATCAAGAATAATGGAGGAAGAAATGGAGAAAATATATTTGATTGGAACTATTTTTGCAATAATTGAGATAGGGCTATATCTATTTTCTCCAATTCCTTTGATAATATTTTTTTTATTTTTATTGGGAAGTTTTTGGTTTATTTTTAGAGTAAAAAATAAAGAAATTTATGCTTTAAGTCTTTTATTTTTGGTTAGGATTTTATTTATTGTTAATTTTAACGAGTATAAAGTTGGAGATATAGTAACAATAAAAACTGAGATTTCTAATGGAGTGGGAAAAATTGAGAGAATAGAGAATAAAATACCACTTCTTAGAAAAAATATTTATCTCAGTATTGAAGATGGAAAATATGAAATTTTAGGTGAGATTACAGGAATAAAACCGAGATATATTTTGCTAGAAGAGATAGAAAAAACAAAAAAAGAAAAAAATAAAATTGAAATAATTTTGGAAAATAAAATAAAAAAATTGAGGAATTATCTTTCAAATGGTTGTGTAAATCTTATAGAAACCACAGTTTTAGGAGAAAAGAAAAAGATATATAAAGATATAGAGGAAAATTTTAGAAATAGTGGAGCAAGTCATCTATTAGCAATCTCTGGACTTCATCTAGGAGTAATCAGCGGAGCAATTTTATATATTTTAAATAAGTTATCTTTGAAAAGAGAGATAAAATATAGTGGAGCTTTGATTATTTTAAGTTTTTATGTTTTTGCAATAAAATTAAGTCCCTCTGTGTTGAGAGCTTATATAATGGCTGTTGTGTATATGGTAGGAAATATAATTTATGAAAGAAATGATATAAAAAAATCTTTTATTGTAGCTTTTATTATAAATCTTTTTATTTATCCTAATTCATTAGGAGATATTTCTTTTATAATGTCATACCTTTGTGTATTTTTAATTTTATGGGTTTATCCAAAATTTGAAATAAAGAAAGTAAAAGATAAAAATTTTTATAACACAATTATATTTTTATTGGTTATTCAAGTGGGAATTACTCCAATAACTTTATATTTTTTTAAAACAATGGGAATTTTATCATTTTTTACAAATCTAGTATTAACACCAATTGGAAGTTTATTTATAATTTTGGGATTTATTTCAATAATTTTACCAGAAAGTTTGATTAGAATATTCTCATTTTTTATTCAAGGGATTTATAATTTAATAGAAGTTTTACTTAAAAATTTTCAAAATATTCCTTACTTGACAATTGAAATAAAAAATGAAATAGATTTCAAAATAATAATTTTTATTTATGTGGTAATTTTTATAAT
>NZ_JADYTX010000066.1 GCF_021531475.1 Fusobacterium perfoetens
CTTGAACATTGGAAACTACATAGTAATTAAAAAGAGAAACCAAAAACAATTTTACTAAATTTTTTAGTAGAGTTAGCAAAACTTAAATTTAAAGATTAAGAGAAATAAGGGCACACGGTGGATGCCTAGGTAATAAGAGCCGATGAAGGACGTGGTAAGCTGCGATAAGCCTGGAGTAGTTGCAATCGAACTTTGATCCCAGGATTTCCCAATGGAGAAATCTGCTAAGATGAAGTCTTAGCGTGAAAACGGTAACCAGATGAACTGAAACATCTAAGTAGTCTGAGGAAAAGAAAGTAAAAACGATTCCCTAAGTAGCGGCGAGCGAACGGGGACCAAGTCTAAATCGCGTAAGTGTCAAGAATGCAGTCGTTGCTTGCGCGAGGTAGTGGGAAGCTTTTTGAAGAACTGCAAGATATTCAACGAGTTGTTTCAAAGAATTAGAACAAGCTGGAAAGCTTGACCATAGAAGGTGATAGTCCTGTATAGGTAATTTGTAACAATCGTAAAGCTCTCCCGAGTAGCACGGAACACGAGGAATTCTGTGTGAATCAGTGAGGACCATATCTCATAAGACTAAATACTCTTATTAACCGATAGCGCATAGTACCGTGAGGGAAAGGTGAAAAGAACCCCGGGAGGGGAGTGAAATAGAACCTGAAATCGTGTGCTTACAAGCGGTCAGAGCCCTTATGGGTGATGGCGTGCCTTTTGGAGAATGATCCTGCGAGTTACGTTTAACGGCAAGGTTAAGTATACCGGAGCCGTAGGGAAACCGAGTCTTAATAGGGCGCTAAGTCGTTAGGCGTAGACGCGAAACTTGGTGATCTAATCCTGTCCAGGGTGAAGCTGTGGTAAGACACAGTGGAGGCCCGAACTCACCGCCGTTGAAAAGTTGGGAGATGAGATAGGTTTAGGGGTGAAACGCCAATCGAACTGAGAGATAGCTCGTTCTCTCCGAAATGCATTTAGGTGCAGCCTTAAGAATTAAATTGCGGGGGTAGAGCACTGAATGGTCTAGGGGGCATATTGCTTACCGAAGCCAACCAAACTCCGAATACCGTAATTTTTAATCTTAGGAGTGAGACTATGGGTACTAAGATCCATGGTCAAAAGGGAAACAACCCAGACCGTCAGCTAAGGTCCCTAATTATAGCTAAGTGGGAAAGGAGGTGGAGATTCCCAAACAACCAGGAGGTTGGCTTAGAAGCAGCCATTCCTTTAAAGAGTGCGTAATAGCTCACTGGTCGAGAGTCTCTGCGCCGACAATGTAACGGGGCTAAGCTATAAACCGAAGCTACGGAATCGCGTAAGCGATTGGTAGGAGAGCGTTCTGTAGGCTGTTGAAGGAGAACTGATAAGGAACTCTGGAGGTATCAGAAGTGAGAATGCAGGAATAAGTAGCGAGAAAGAGGGTGAGAATCCTTCTCGCCGGAAGACCAAGGTTTCCAGGGTAAAGCTTGTCTTCCCTGGGTAAGCCGGGACCTAAGCCCAGGCTATAATGCGTAGGCGAATGGAAAACAGATTAATATTTCTGTGCCACTGATAAATTGTGAAGGAGGGACGCAGAAGGGTATGTAAGCAGGAGAACGGAAGTTCCTGTGTAAGCATGTAGTATGACTTAGTAGGCAAATCCGCTAGGTTAGATATGAGGTGTGATGCATAGCTCGTAAGAGCGAATTTACAGATCCCACGCTGCCAAGAAAAGCTTCTAGCGTTAATTTATTAGTGCCCGTACTGTAAACCAACACAGGTGGTCAGAATGAGAAATTTAAGGCGGACAGGCTAACTCTCGCTAAGGAACTCTGCAAAATGAATCCGTAACTTCGGGAGAAGGATTGCCCTTTTGTGTGGAGTGCTACGCGCACAAAGCATGAGAGGGTCGCAGTGAAGAGGCTCAGGCAACTGTTTAACAAAAACACAGGTCTATGCTAAGCTGAAAGGCGATGTATATGGGCTGACACCTGCCCAGTGCCGGAAGGTTAAGAGGAGGAGTGAGAGCTCCGAATTGAAGCCCCGGTGAACGGCGGCCGTAACTATAACGGTCCTAAGGTAGCGAAATTCCTTGTCGGGTAAGTTCCGACCTGCACGAAAGGTGTAATGATCTGAGCGCTGTCTTGGCGGGAGGCCTGGTGAAATTGTATTACCGGTGAAGATACCGGTTACCTGCAGTAGGACGGAAAGACCCCATGGAGCTTTACTGTAGCTTGGTATTGGGTTTCGGTGTCATATGTATAGGATAGTTGGGAGGCTAAGAAGTATGTCCGTCAGGATATATGGAGCCGCTGGTGGAATACCAACCATATTACACTGGAATTCTAATTTGAGGTTTGTAGCCTTGAAGACAGTGCTAGGTGGGCAGTTTGACTGGGGCGGTCGCCTCCGAAAGAGTAACGGAGGCGCCCAAAGGTTCCCTCAGGTTGGATGGAAATCAACCGCAGAGTGTAATGGCAGAAGGGAGCTTAACTGCGAGACTGACGGGTCGAGCAGGTGCGAAAGCAGGGCATAGTGATCCGGCGATTCCGAATGGAAGGGTCGTCGCTCAACGGATAAAAGCTACCCTGGGGATAACAGGCTGATTTTGCCCGAGAGTCCATATCGACGGCAAAGTTTGGCACCTCGATGTCGGCTCATCTCATCCTGGGGCTGGAGAAGGTCCCAAGGGTTGGGCTGTTCGCCCATTAAAGAGGTACGTGAGCTGGGTTCAGAACGTCGTGAGACAGTTCGGTCCCTATCCACTGCAGGCGTAAGAGTATTGAAAAGATCTGTCCTTAGTACGAGAGGACCGGGATGGACAAACCTCTGATGTACCAGTTGTCACGCCAGTGGCACAGCTGGGTAGTCACGTTTGGACTAGATAACCGCTGAAAGCATCTAAGCGGGAAACTGACTTTGAGATAAGTACTCTATAGACAACTTCGAGACTAGGAGTTTGATAGGTTGGGAGTGTAAGTGAAGCAATTCATTTAGCGGACCAATACTAATAAGTCGGAATCTTAATCAATGTAGATTACTATGTAGTTTTGACTGTTCAAGTCAAAGAAAAAACATATAAGTTGGCAAGAAAAGCTACGAGGGTACACCTAGTAACATACCGAACCTAGCAGTTAAGCTCGTAAACGCTGAAAGTACTTGGGGGGCAGCCCTCTGGGAGGATAGGAACTTGCCAACT
>NZ_JADYTX010000067.1 GCF_021531475.1 Fusobacterium perfoetens
GGCTCTGTCACAACAAATGGTTGATTTTTGACGAGAAATAGCGTATAATAATAGTAAGAAACAGTACCACCGAAGGAGGTAATTGGATATGCCTACTATCAAAGACGCATTAGATATTATCGGTAAGTTGACTGTCGCAGAGCAGGAAAGCCTTAAAACAATGCTTTTAAGTCCTGCCTTTGTAAAGTCTTTGAATATTGAAGATTTCGTAGCAAAGGAACGCTTTGCAAATGGTCGTGTATGCCCTCTTTGTGGCTGTATCCATGTGGTTCGCAATGGTCATCGTAAAGATGGCACACAGCGATATGTATGTAAGGATTGTGGCAAGTCCTTCGTGATTGCTACGAACTCCATTGTGTCTGGTACAAGAAAAGACTTGTCCGTGTGGGAGCAGTACATTGATTGTATGATGAATGGCTTATCCATTCGTAAGACTGCTGTTGCTTGTGGGATTCACAGAAACACCGCATTCCTTTGGAGACACAAGATTTTGGATGCACTTCAGAATATGGCAGACGATGTTACCCTTGACGGCATTATTGAGGCTGACGAAACTTTTTTCGCCATCTCGTACAAGGGCAATCATAGCAAGAGTAAGACATTTGCTATGCCACGCAAGGCTCATAAGCGTGGTCATTCTACACATATCAGAGGCTTGTCCCAAGAAAAGGTATGTGTTCCTTGTGCGGTTAATAGGAATGGCTTGTCTATCTCCAAGATTACGAATACTGGTAGAGTTTCTACAAGAGATTTACATCATATTTATGATGGTAGGATTAAGACCAATTCCACTCTTGTTACGGACAAGATGAACTCCTATGTGAGATTTACAAATGCCAATGGCATTGACCTTGTGCAGTTAAAGACTGGCAAAGCCAAGAAAGGCATTTATAATATCCAACATATCAATAGCTACCATAGCCAGCTAAAGAGGTTTATGCGTGGCTTTAACGGTGTTTCTACCAAGTATCTGAACAACTATCTTGTGTGGAATAACCTTGTAAATTACGCCAAAGAAAGCGACATGGAGAAAAGGAACATCTTCTTAACTTTTGTTTTGGCAACATTGAAAACTGCTAAATGCAGAGATTTATCAAACAGACCAGCAGTTCCTCTGGTCGCCTAATTAGAATTTGTGGAGATGATAAGATGGTCAATATAACAGATGTAAAACAGATTCTTCAATTTGCAATAGATGCGGAGATTAAAGTCTTTCTTGATGGTGGATGGGGTGTAGATGCTCTTCTTGGATATCAGTCAAGAGCCCATAATGATATTGACATTTTTGTAGAAAAGAACGATTATCAGAACTTTATAGAAATAATGAAAGCTAATGGCTTTTATGAGATTAAGATGGAATATACAACATTGAACCATACTGTATGGGAAGATTTGAAAAACAGAATTATTGATTTGCATTGTTTTGAATATACGGACGAAGGTGAAATTCTTTATGATGGGGATTGTTTTCCGGTAGAAACTTTTTCGGGTAAAGGAAGAATTGAGGAAATAGAGGTTTCCTGTATTGAACCATATAGTCAAGTAATGTTCCATCTGGGATACGAGTTTGATGAAAATGATGCACATGATGTGAAGTTATTGTGTGAGACATTTCATATCGAAATTCCAAATGAGTATAGATAACTGCAAATAACAGTTTGTAGGGGAGTTCTGATACTCCCCTATAAAAATGGCTATTTATCAACTGTTTGTTGTGACATAGCCTTAA
>NZ_JADYTX010000068.1 GCF_021531475.1 Fusobacterium perfoetens
TGATATGATACCCATAAAGGACACATATATATTATCAACAAATTAAAAAATATAAGAAAGTTGGTAATGTATGTCTAATAAAGTTAAATTTACTCCTGAACAAAAAATGTTTTTTGTCTTAAAATTTAGAGAACTCAAAATCTCTCTTGCTGAATTTTGTAGATTGTATAATGTTGAAAGAACTGCTATCCATAGGTGGTCTATTAAATATGATAATGAAGGTTTAGAAGGGCTTAAAGAAATTAAAAAACCCACTAAATATCCTTCTCATGTATTGATTAATTCTGTTAAAGATTATTTAACTGGAAATTTCTCTATGCTACAAATTGTAAAAATATATAATCTTTCTGGCGATGCTGTTTTAAGAACTTGGTTAAAATGGTATAATACTCCTAAATGGAATATTAAAGTAGGAGAGTTTATGGCTAGAGAGAAAATATCAAAAGATAAAAAAATTCAATTAGTTTTACAATATATTAATAAAGAAAAGTCTGCTAAAGAAATAGCTACAAATAATGATATTACTGAAGGACAGCTTAGAGATTGGGCTAGAAAGTATAAAATTCATGGCGATAATGCTTTAGATGATAAAAGGGGAATTAGAAAGGATCAAAGCGACCTTTCTCAAGAAGAAATTTTAAAAAGAAAAAATAAAGAATTAGAAGAAAAAAATAGAAGACTTGAGGCTGAGTTGCTATTAATAAAAAAGTTGAAAGAATTGGAAGGGGGAGTGATCTAAAACTTAAATTTTTGGCTATTAAAGAAGTTGCTTTTGAATACAAATATTCTATAAAATTTCTTTGTGAAGTTTGGAAAATTAATAGAAGATCATATTACAAGTGGTTACACAGAACTCCTTCAAATAGAGAAAAAGAAAATGAAATTATTAAAGAAAAAATTTTAGAAATATACTATTCTGTAAATAAGATTTACGGCTTTCGTAGAATAACTATGAATGTTAACCATCAAATGAATAAAAACTATAATGTTAAAAGAATCTATAGATTAATGAAAGATGAACTAAATATTTCTTCTATAATAAGAAGAAAAAAGAAAAAATATATTAAAACTTCCGCTGAATATCAATCTGAGAATATATTAAATAGGAATTTTTCGGCGGAAAATCCTCAACAAAAAGTATTAACTGATATAACAGAGTTTAAATATGGTAAAGATAAAAAAATATACCTCTGTGCTACTTTAGATCTATATGATAGATCAATTTTATCATATTCTTTTTCAAATAAAGCTGATACAAAATTAGTATTAGAAGTTTTAAATAATAGTTTTGATAGTAACTTAACTACTAAGAGAATATTACATAGTGATAGAGGAAGTCAATTTAGATCTTTAGAATATAAATCTGCTTTAGAAAAATTAAATATAACTCATAGTATGTCAAGAGTGGGAAAGTGTATAGATAATGGTCCAATGGAAGGATTATTTGGAAATATAAAAGTAGAAAAATACTATTTAAAGAAATATAAAACTTTATCAGAATTAGAAAAAGATATTTCAGAGTATATAAAATTTTACAATGAAGAGAGACTTCAAAAAAATTTAGGGAATAGAAGTCCAATAGAATATAGGAAATTTAAAGAAAAAAATGTTGATAATTAAATTGAGTACTTGACAGGGTACAGATCA
>NZ_JADYTX010000069.1 GCF_021531475.1 Fusobacterium perfoetens
CAATAGAATAGAGAATATGTATTGCTCCTTAGAAAGGAGGTGATCCATCCGCACGTTCCCGTACGGATACCTTGTTACGACTTCACCCCAATCGCTAACCACACCCTCGGAGCATCCATCCTTGCGGTTAGGCCTGCTACTTCAGGTGCAATCAACTCTCGTGGTGTGACGGGCGGTGTGTACAAGACCCGAGAACGTATTCACCGCAACATAGCTGATTTGCGATTACTAGTGATTCCAACTTCATGTACTCGAGTTGCAGAGTACAATCCGAACTACGAACAGCTTTGTGAGATTTGCTCCTCCTCGCGAAATTGCTTCTCTCTGTACTGCCCATTGTAGCACGTGTGTAGCCCAGCGTATAAGGGGCATGATGACTTGACGTCATCCCCACCTTCCTCCTGCTCATCGCAGGCAGTATCGCATGAGTGCCCAACTTAATGATGGCAACATACAATAGGGGTTGCGCTCGTTGCGGGACTTAACCCAACATCTCACGACACGAGCTGACGACAGCCATGCACCACCTGTCTCTAGGTTCTCCCGAAGGAGCACTAAGAAATCTCTTTCTCATTCCTAGGATGTCAAACGCTGGTAAGGTTCCTCGCGTTGCGTCGAATTAAACCACATGCTCCACCACTTGTGCGGGTCCCCGTCAATTCCTTTGAGTTTCATACTTGCGTACGTACTCCCCAGGCGGATTACTTATCGCGTTAGCTTGAGTGCCGAGGTTCGACCCCCGACGCTTAGTAATCATCGTTTACAGCATGGACTACCAGGGTATCTAATCCTGTTTGCTCCCCATGCTTTCGCGCTTCAGTGTCAGTATTCGTCCAGTGAGCTGACTTCTCTATCGGCATTCCTACAAATATCTACGAATTTCACCTCTACACTTGTAGTTCCGCCCACCTCTCCGATACTCTAGTTAGGCAGTTTCCAACGCAATACGGAGTTGAGCCCCGCATTTTCACATCAGACTTACCAAACCACCTAGACGCGCTTTACGCCCAATAAATCCGGATAACGCTTGCGACATACGTATTACCGCGGCTGCTGGCACGTATTTAGCCGTCGCTTCTTCTATTGGTACCGTCATTTTTTTCTTCCCAATTGAAAGCACTTTACAATCCTAAGACCGTCATCGTGCACACAGAATTGCTGGATCAGACTTTTGGTCCATTGTCCAATATTCCCCACTGCTGCCTCCCGTAGGAGTAAGGGCCGTGTCTCAGTCCCCTTGTGGCCGTTCACCCTCTCAGGCCGGCTACCCATCGTGGCCTTGGTGAGCCGTTACCTCACCAACTAGCTAATGGGACGCAAAGCTCTCTCGCAGCGCATATAGCTTTCATACATGAGTCATGCGACTCACGCATAATATCCGGTATTAGCTATCGTTTCCAATAGTTGTCCCAGACTGCAAGGCAAGTTCTTTACGTGTTACTCACCCGTCCGCCACCTTACTATCACCGAAGTGAATTCAAGTAGACTTGCATGTGTTAAGCATTCTGTCAGCGTTCATCCTGAGCCAGGATCAAACTCTTCATTAAAACTTTATATATTTATTGACTAGGTCAAATAATTTACACTTACCATTTTTTAAACA
>NZ_JADYTX010000070.1 GCF_021531475.1 Fusobacterium perfoetens
CCATATAAAGTAAAAATATTAAATTAAACAATTTTTATCATAGAAAGTTAAGATTTACAGAAAACTCTTCACACCCTCATATATTTTTTGAATTTACACAGCCTCTTTTTACTATATATTCCATTCTAGTAGTTTGCTTAAAAATTTTTTTAACTCACTTGTTTTAGAAGCTGTAAAAATCTCGGAACTTTCTCCATACTCAATAATTTCACCGTTATAAAGGAAACAAACTTTATCACAAGCATTTCTAGCAAATCCCATTTCGTGAGTTACAATTATAAAATCTATATTTTCTTCTTTTAATTCTTTTATAATATCCAAAACTTCCACAGTATATTCTGGATCTAATGCAGAGGTTGGCTCGTCAAATAATAAAAATTTTGGTTTATGAGCTAAAGCTCTAGCTATTCCCACTCTTTGTTTTTGACCACCAGATAGTTCAAAAGGTTTTTTATCCCTTTCATTTTCTAAACCAAATCTTTTTAAAAGTGAAAATGCTATTTTTTTAGCTTCATCTAAACTATAATTATGTACATTTACAAGAGGATTAACAATATTTTCGATGACGCTCATATGTTTAAAAAGTCCATCTTGTTGAAAAATAAATCCAATTGATTTTCTATATCCCCTAAGTTTTTTTTCATCATTAAAATCTAAAGGTTGATTGTCAATAAAAACTTCTCCACCTGTTGGAGGAAGAAGTCCAGCTAAAATTTTCAAAAGCGTAGATTTTCCACCTCCAGAAGGACCGATGATAGCAAGAGAGTGTATTTCTTCATCAAAGTTTATATTTTTTAGAATAAAATTTTCTTTTTGAAATGTTTTGGAAAGATTTTTTAATTTAACTCTCATATTTAAATTTCCTTTCTAATTTTTCACTAATGTAAGATAAAGGTAAAGTAAAAGCAAGATAAAGTAGCCCCAAAGCTAAATAACATTCAAATAATTTAAAATTTGTCGCTGAAATTTCTCTCATTGTTTGTGTAAGTTCTATAATAGCTATTATTGACAAAAGAGATGAATCTTTTACGATAGAAGCAAGTTGACCTGTCAAAGCTGGAACAGTTCTCGTTAGTAGTTGAGGAAAAATTAAAAATCTAAATGTTTGATATTTAGTATAACCGATAGATTTAGCAATCTCAATTTGACTTTCGTCTATTGAATCTAAGCTTCCTCTCAAAATTTCAGAAATATATGCTCCCTCAAATATTGATAAAATTAAAATCCCTGCAAATAATCTATTTTCAATTCCCCAAGCAGTTCCAATGATATAGAAAAAAAGATAAATTTGCATAATAAGAGGTGTCCCTCTTATAAATTTTATATAAATATAAGAAATATATCTTAAAATTATAATATTTGTTTTTTGAAAAAAGACTGTAACTATTCCAATGATAAAACTCAAAAAGAAACTACCCAAACTTATATAAAAAGTCATAAAAAATCCATCAATTATTCTTTTTTTCAAAGGAATTAGAAAAGTAAAATCTAGAGTTAATCCAATCTCTTTAAAAGAAAAATATAATATAGTAC
>NZ_JADYTX010000071.1 GCF_021531475.1 Fusobacterium perfoetens
CAATGAATAGATTAGAAGAAGTTAAAGGAAAATTAATAGTTTCTTGTCAAGCACTTCCAGATGAACCATTACACAGTTCATATATAATGGGAAGAATGGCTTATGCAGCATTAGAAGGAGGAGCTTCTGGAATAAGAGCTAACACAGTTAGTGATATCCATGAAATAAAACAAAATGTATCTCTTCCTATTATAGGAATCATAAAAAGAGTTTATGGAGATAATCCAGTATTTATCACTCCAACTATGAAAGAAATAGATGAACTTGTAGCTGAAGGAGTAGATATCATAGCTCTTGATGGAACAAAAAGAGAAAGACCAGATGGAAATACATTAGAAAATCTAATGAAAGAAGCAAAAGCAAAATATCCAAACCAATTATTTATGGCAGATACATCATGTGTAGAAGAAGCTATAACTTGTGAAAAAGTTGGATTTGATATAGTAGGAACAACTTTAGTAGGATATACAGAATATACAAAAGGAAACGATCCTTTAACAGAACTTGAAAAAGTAATAAAAGCAGTAAACATTCCAGTAATCGGAGAAGGAAACTTAGACACTCCAGCAAAAGCTAAAAAAGCTTTAGATTTAGGAGCTTATGCAGTAGTAGTAGGTGGAGCGATTACAAGACCTCAACAAATAACAAGAAAATTCGTAACAGAAATGTCAAAATAATAAAAATAAAAGGAGATATAAAAATGAGTATAGCAAAATACCAAGGAATTATACCAGCATTTTATGCTTGTTATGACAAAGAAGGAAATATAAGCGTTGAAGGAGTACAAAAATTAACTCAACACTTATTAGATAAAGGAGTAAAAGGAGTATACGTAGGAGGATCATCAGGAGAATGTATCTACCAAAGCGTAGCAGAACGTAAATTAGTTTTAGAAAACGTAATGAAAATAGCGAAAGGAAAAATGACTGTAATAGCTCACATCGCTTGTAACAATACAAAAGACAGCCAAGAATTAGCAGCTCACGCAGAATCTTTAGGTGTAGATGCAATCGCAGCAATCCCACCAATCTACTTCAAATTACCTGAACACGGAATCGCAAAATACTGGAACGATATGTCAGCAGCAGCACCTAACACTGACTTTGTAATCTACAACATTCCTCAATTAGCAGGAGTATCATTAACAATGTCTTTATTAAAAGAAATGATGAAAAACCCAAGAGTTATCGGAGTTAAAAACTCATCAATGCCAGTACAAGATATCCAAATGTTCAAAGATGAATTAGGAGCAGACAGAGTAGTATTCAACGGTCCAGACGAACAATTATTATCAGGACTAGCTATGGGAGCTGA
>NZ_JADYTX010000072.1 GCF_021531475.1 Fusobacterium perfoetens
AATAACAGTATATTACATAAAAATTAAAATAGCTTAATAATTAAAAAATTATTATATAAATATTATACGAGGAGAAATAATGAATTATTTTTTATTTTTAAATCATCCAAAAGGTGAAAAAGTATATAAAGTATCAAAGAAAGCTGAAAAGATAGCTAGACAGTATTTTTCAAATGAAAATATGATACATACAAAAGTTAAAATAAATGGAAAAGAGTATGATGCTGTAATAGACTGGGAAGTTTTTGGAAAATACTCTAATTTTGACTGCTTTAATTGTAGTAATGATTGTTGTGCAGATAGTCCCTCAAAATTAAGAAAAGAAACTAGAGAATTTTTAGTTGATAATTTAGAAGATTTTAATGATATTACTAAAAATCTTGATATAACTTATGAACTTGGTTATGAGGAAGAGGATATAAAAGAGGAACTTCTAAATCAAGAAACTAGAGAAATAATAACTGATATTGAGGAACAGACAGAGATGTGCTTTTACGGATATAAAAGAGAAGATAGAATTACCCTTTGTGGAATCCATTCTCTTTGCCTAAATAAAAATATGGATTATAAAGAAGTTTGTTACTATAAACCACTAGTTTGTTTATTGTGGCCACTAGAAATTTTATCAGAAGATGATAACTCAAAACTTTATATAACACTTCCTGATGATTTTACAAATTCTTTTACTATTGAGGATTATTATGAACTTCCTTGCATAAATGAAGAGTTTTCAAAATCAATGTTATTTAGAAAAAGAAATCCGAAAGGTTTTGAAGAAGAGGGATATAGACCATTTATAGAATCTTATAAAGATACTTTAGTAAATATTTTTGGAGAAGAGTTTTATGATACAGTAAAAAATAGATTAGTAGAAGAAAATTATTTATAAATCTAACTTAAGTGGCTATTGTAAACCTAAAAAATATTAAAGATTCATATAAAATTATCTTAATTAAAAGAAATTATTTTATTTTTAATTTTATATTTCTTAACTATGCAATAACCACTTTTATGTTTTATTATTTTTTAAATATAATTTTAATTTTTTTGTAAATCACTCAAAGAAAATAATTAATCTATATAAAAAATATAGAAAAATAATCTGTAAAAAATAAAATTTTATTAAAATAATTTAGAAAAATTTAAATTTTTTAATA
>NZ_JADYTX010000073.1 GCF_021531475.1 Fusobacterium perfoetens
CAGGAATATATCTTAGTGTATTACGCACTTGATGAACAATACAACGTTGATATTCTGTTTTTGGAAAAGCTACAGTAACTGCATCTTTCATTCCAGATAAACCATCAGCACATAAAATTAAAATATCTTTAACTCCTCTATTTTTAAGATTATTAAAAATTCCTAACCAGTATTTGCTGCTCTCGTTTTCTCCGATTTCTATACTTAAAACTTCTTTTTTTCCCTCGTTATTTATTCCTAAAATTATATATGCCGCTTTTTTTCTAATTATTCCATTGTCCCTAACAGAGAAATGAATCGCATCAACAAAGATAACTGGATAAACATCAGATAAAGGTCTTTGTTGCCATTCTTCAATTTGTGGAAGAAGTTTATCAGTAATATCAGAAACAAGCCCTTCACTAACTTCAAATCCATATATATCTTCAATTTGCTCTGATATTTGACGCGTAGTCATCCCTTTAGCATACATAGAAATAATTTTATCATCTATAGCCGAAATATCTTTTTGATGTTTTTTTACAACTCTAGGTTCAAAAGATCCTTCTCTGTCTTGAGGGACATCAATTAAAGTCTCTCCATATTTACTATGAATAATTTTAGATTTTTTACCATTACGGGAATTAGAGTTATCAGAACGTTGATATTCTTCATATCCTAAGTGTTCAGTCATTTCAGCTTGAAGCATTTCTTGAATAGTTCCCCCAAGTAAATCTTTTAAAGCTTCTTGAATATCTTCTGCAGATTGAATGTCATACTCATTAATAAGTTGAGCAATGATGTTTCTTTTTCCTTCAGTCATTTGAATACCTTTTCTTTTTTTCTTTTCCATAAAAAATAGCCTCCTATGATATTAATTTTATCATAGAAAGCTATTAAAAGTTAGTATTATTTAATTTACAGAATCTTTTTCACAGGCTC
>NZ_JADYTX010000074.1 GCF_021531475.1 Fusobacterium perfoetens
GAACTGTGTAATGGTTCATCTGGAAGTGCTTGACAAGAAACTATTAATTTTCCTTTAACTTCTTCTAATCTATTCATTGAGTTTGCCTCCTAAATTATTATTAAACTAAAACTTTAAATATTACTTTAGAGATTTGTTTAACTTCTCCAACTTTTAGAAGAGCCATGTGTGGTTCGTTAGGGAAGAACATTACGAATCTTTCTGGAGTTAAATGGAAAAGAGATTTAATTTCTCCATCAAATAATTCATAATCTCCAGCTTCGTCATACTCTTGAGTTAATTTTGCTTCAGAACGAGGAACAAAACCTAAGTTTTCTTCTCCTTCAATAACAACGTGAATATCTATATATTGTTTGTGTCCTTCAAAGAATCCATCTTCAAATTCTTTTGTCATTGGGTGATCAGGGCAGTTGAAATAAACTTTATCTCCATCTACCACATTTTTTCCAGGAACAGCATTTTTATACTCTCCATTAAGGATACAATCAATAGCTTTATCTAAGTTTCTTGATAATCCTCTATATTGATTTAATTCTTTTATTTCACCATATATCATTTTAATCTCCTTTTTGACACATTTTTTGTTCTCGTGACCATTTTCATATTAAGGATATACCTTTTTTCAAAATTTGTCAATAGTTTTTTAAATTTTTATGATAAAAATTTTAGAAAAAATTTAATAAAAAATATTTATTTTCAATGGTTTTCTTGTTGATTACTTGGAAATTATAGAATTTATATCAAAAAAATTATGTAGTCAATTTTAACTTTTCTTTCATAAATTA
>NZ_JADYTX010000075.1 GCF_021531475.1 Fusobacterium perfoetens
TAGACATACATTACCAACTTTCTTATATTTTTTAATTTGTTGATAATATATATGTGTCCTTTATGGGTATCATATCATTTGTACATAAAATATAAAGATACAAGAGCGGTTGTACAATCAGCAATAGGAAAACTCATCAAAACTCCCATAGCTCCAAATTTTAAAGGCAAGATATAAGCAAGAGGGATTGAAAGTACCACAAGTCTTAAAAAAATAAATCTTGTTGTAATAAATCCTTTTCTTATAGCTTGGAAGTAAGTTCCACAACAAAGATAGATAGCAGTTCCAGTCATAAATTTTAGATGATATCTAATAGCTTTAGTTGTATATGCTACAACATCAGGGTCATTTTTTATAAATAATCTAACTATATCATCAGATTTTATAACCACGATACTTACTAAAATAACTGAAGAGATAGATGAGATTAAAAGAGAAAGTAAAAATGTATCTTTAACTCTTTTATAATTTTTTGCACCCCAGTTGTAAGAGATAATCGGTTGACGTCCTTGGTTTAATCCATTATAGCTTGTATTGATAAAACTTCTAAGAATAGTCATAATCCCAAGGCTCACTAAAGCTATATCTCCACCATATTTTAAAAGTTGCACATTTAAAACTAAAATATATGTTTGATCTGTACCCTGTCAAGTACTCAATTTAATTATCAACATTTTTTTCTTTAAATTTCCTATATTCTATTGGACTTC
>NZ_JADYTX010000076.1 GCF_021531475.1 Fusobacterium perfoetens
GAACCAATAGAATTAATTGCTACTTCACGAATTGAAATAGCTTTTTCTTTTCCATAATGTCCTTTAGAACTCGCGTAAAGTAAATTTGTTAGTTTTGTTAAATGTGCTTTGGATATCACTTTAGCACTTGGAAATTCATAAAGAAGTGAATATACCGATTTAATATGTAATGTTGGTACTAATTTTTCAAGTTCAGGGAAAAGAATTGTAACAAGCCTAGAGATAGAAGTTTTAAGTTTAGCTCTTTGCTGAACTTTATCAAAGCGATAACGAGTTAGTGATTTTAGTTCCTCATTGTGGTATAATGTATCTGAATAGGGCTTTAAGCTCACATCAGACATTAACATACTTGCAATGGTGCGGGAATCAACTTTATCCGTTTTTGTCTTTCTAAGGCTAAGACTTTTTCTGTAAAGATTTGTATGTAACGGATTGATAACAAAGGGAGTCAGACCTTTATCAAGAAGATAACCCAAAATATTGTAAGAATAGTGTCCTGTGGCTTCAAGTCCTATTTTTACTTTATCTAAATTATCTGTAACAGATAATATTTTCTCATAAAGCTGATTAAAACCTTCCATGTTATTAGCAATAGTAAATGATTTGAATAATACTTCTCCTTCAGAAGTCATAATATAA
>NZ_JADYTX010000077.1 GCF_021531475.1 Fusobacterium perfoetens
TTCATATATGCCTGCGAAATCTTTAGAACTTAAACACACAATTAAACTGATTGAAGAATTAACTTCAGAAATTAATGAAATTGAGCAAGAAATTAAATCTATTATGGATAGAATCAATTCTCCAATACTTACAATTCCTGGAATAGGTTATTCTATGGGAGCTCAAATCATTGCAGAAATTGGAGATTTCAAGAACTTTGATTCTCCTGATAAAATTTTAGCTTTTGCTGGATTATCTCCATCAACCTATCAATCAGGCAATTTATATTCTTCCAATGCTAAAATGGAAAAACGAGGTTCAAAGTATTTAAGATTCGCTTTATTTAATGCAAGTATTTATGTATGCCATTATGAGCCAACATTTGCTTTATATCTTGCAAAGAAAAGAGCAGAAGGTAAACATTACTATGTAGCTCTTTCACATGCAATTAAGAAACTTGTTAGGCTTATTTTTCACTTGGAAAAAACAGGTGAACATTATGTTGCTTTAACTTAATTTCTCTTATTTTTTAATACTGTTTAAAGGTTCTAACCAAACCTTATTTTTGTGATGCATTTTTTTAAATTAACAAATTTATTTAATTTTTTTATTTTTGACTTGACATTTAATAGTTAGTCT
>NZ_JADYTX010000078.1 GCF_021531475.1 Fusobacterium perfoetens
TGTAGTGAACCCATTTTCTTAGACATATATTTTAATTGTTGATTAATAAGGATTGATTCCTGTATGATGCAGGAGTTAATCCTTTTAATTTTACTTTAATTCTTTTGTTATTGTAATAATCTATATATTCTTCTATTGCTAGCTTTAATTCTTCTATATTTTTGTAATTTTTTTCTTGTCCATAAAACATTTCTGATTTCATTATTCCAAAAAAACTTTCCATTAATCCATTGTCTAAACTATTTCCTTTTCTTGACATACTTTGAATAATATTTTTTTCTTCTAATCTTTTAGTATAGAAATTATGTTGATATTGCCAACCTTGGTCGCTGTGAAATATTAAATTATTAATATTAAAATTATCTTTAAATGCTTTCTCTAGCATATCTATTATCTGATTAAAGTTTGGAGATAGTGATAGATTATATGAGACTATATATCTTCCATATGCATCTAATATTGGCGATAAATACAGTTTAGTTCCTCTTAAATTAAATTCTGTTACATCTGTAAACCATTTTTCATTTGGTCTATTTGCCTCAAAATTTCGCTCAATATGATTATCTGCTATTTTTCCAACAGTTCCTTG
>NZ_JADYTX010000079.1 GCF_021531475.1 Fusobacterium perfoetens
TCTACTCTTCCTGTTACAACAGTTCCTCTTCCTGTTATTGTGAATACGTCTTCGATTGGCATTAAGAATGGTTTGTCTACTGTTCTTTCTGGAGCTGGGATATAAGAATCTACTGCGTCCATAAGAGCCATTATTTGGTTAACCCATTTTTCTTCTCCGTTTAATGCACCTAATGATGATCCAACGATTACTGGTACTTCATCTCCTGGGAATCCGTATTCAGTTAATAATTCTCTTACTTCCATTTCTACTAATTCTAATAATTCTTCATCGTCTACCATATCAGCTTTGTTTAAGTATACTACGATGTAAGGTACTCCAACTTGTCTTGATAATAGTATGTGTTCTCTTGTTTGAGGCATTGGTCCATCAGCTGCTGATACAACTAGGA
>NZ_JADYTX010000080.1 GCF_021531475.1 Fusobacterium perfoetens
TATCCTTCTCTGTCAGCTACTCTTGACATTGCTAAGTACATTCCAACTTCTGTACATTCTCCTTCAAAGTTAGCTCTTAATCCTGCGATTATTTCTTCATCTCCACAAGCTAATCCTTCTCCGATTTTATGTTCTGTTGCCCATACTCTTTCTGTTCCTTCAACGATTTCTTCCCATTTATCTGGACCTACTTTACATACTGGACATACTTCCATTCCTTCAGTTATTATTTCTCCACATACTTTACATCTAAATTTTTTCATATCATTGACCTCCTAATAATCTTGATCCTAAACTTTATTTTTTAAATTTGTAATTGTTTCATTTATGTTTTAATTATAATATAGTTTTTTGATTTTGTCAACACTTTTTTTAAA
>NZ_JADYTX010000081.1 GCF_021531475.1 Fusobacterium perfoetens
AGGAGGAAAAAATGGCAAAAGAAAAATTTGACAGAAGCAAACCCCATGTAAACATTGGTACAATAGGACACGTTGACCACGGAAAAACAACTACAACAGCAGCAATATCTAAAGTATTATCAGACAGAGGACTAGCTGAAAAAGTAGACTTCGACAAAATCGACGTTGCACCAGAAGAAAGAGAAAGAGGAATAACAATCAACACAGCTCACATTGAGTATACAACAGAAAAAAGACACTATGCTCACGTTGACTGTCCAGGACATGCTGACTACGTTAAAAACATGATCACAGGAGCAGCTCAAATGGACGGAGCAATCCTAGTTGTATCAGCAGCTGATGGACCAATGCCTCAAACAAGAGAACACA
>NZ_JADYTX010000082.1 GCF_021531475.1 Fusobacterium perfoetens
CGTCTATCATTTTTGCACATGCTTCTACTTTTGGCATGTCTTCTGCTACTAATTCTGGTAATGGATTTCTTACGCTTCCACAGTCGATTCCTTCTCTCATTTTTAAGATTGCTTTCATTACTGCGTATAAGTTTCCTTTACATCCGCACATTGCATAGATTATTCTACATGCTTCATATTGGATTTCTTTTGCTTTTGCTATTTCTCCTGTTTTGAATAATCTTTCTATTTCTAAGTATAATTCTGGCATTACTCCGTATGTTCCACCGATTCCTCCATCAGCTCCCATAGCTAGTCCTGATAATAATTGTTCGTCTGGACCGTTGAATACTACTCTGTCTGCTCCTAATTCATCTT
>NZ_JADYTX010000083.1 GCF_021531475.1 Fusobacterium perfoetens
GAAGTCCAATAGAATATAGGAAATTTAAAGAAAAAAATGTTGATAATTAAATTGAGTACTTGACAGGGTACAGATCAATCCAATAGTTATGGCAGCTAGTGCGTCAGCTCCTACAAAACGACCGATGAAAATTCCATCAACAATAGCATAGAGAGCGTTAATAAGCATACCAGTTACCGACGGAATAGAAAAACAAAGAAATAGTTTAGGGATTGGATCATTTTTTAAATCGATAGATTTGAACATCTTTTCTCCTCGTATAATATTTATATAATAATTTTTTAATTATTAAGCTATTTTAATTTTTATGTAATATACTGTTATTA
>NZ_JADYTX010000084.1 GCF_021531475.1 Fusobacterium perfoetens
TAATTATATCACAAAAATATATTTTAATAAAATTCTTCTCTTTTTTTATTTTTCAAAAAAATAAAAAGTTGACTTGAAAACTAATATTTCAAATCAACCACAATATATAATATAAAAAATAATATATTTTAATATCTATCTTACTTCTGTTTTAAAAATATCACATTACTTTTACATATAAAATAATTTTTTCTATTCCCAAATTAAAAAATTAACCTATAATTCTCTTCCCATTAAAAATCTTTCCAAAATTATCACTTTTTCCAACTTTTACAAAAAATTAAAAAGTTGGCAAGTTCCTATCCTCCCAGAGGGCTGC
>NZ_JADYTX010000085.1 GCF_021531475.1 Fusobacterium perfoetens
TTCTGTAAATCTTAACTTTCTATGATAAAAATTGTTTAATTTAATATTTTTACTTTATATGGTTTTACCATATATTTTAATCTATGTCAAGGGCACTCTCTTTAGAGAGTGTTCTTTTCATATTTAGTTAATCTCTATTTATTAAAAACGATCTTCAAACATTATTTGAAGTTCTCCATAAATTTTTCCCCAATTTCTTAAAGTCGATGTCCATTTTTTAGTCGCTTCAAATGTAGCTAAATAAAGAGCTTTCAATAGGGCTGTATCGCTTGGAAATACACTCCTTTGACTATTTAAACGACGGTAAAC
>NZ_JADYTX010000086.1 GCF_021531475.1 Fusobacterium perfoetens
TCAACGTGTCCTATTGTACCAATGTTTACATGGGGTTTGCTTCTGTCAAATTTTTCTTTTGCCATTTTTTCCTCCTAAGGTTATTTACTTTTATTATTTTAAAATAATTACATTACTATTTTACATCAAAACGAAAAAAAAATCCATACTTATTTAAAAAAAAATCTACACTTTTTAGTTCTAGTGTAGTTATAAAGTGGTGGTGAGAGATGGATTCGAACCATCGAAAGCGTAGCTGGCAGATTTACAGTCTGCTCCCTTTGGCCACTCGGG
>NZ_JADYTX010000087.1 GCF_021531475.1 Fusobacterium perfoetens
AATGGTGCCTAGGAATAGATTCGAACTATCGACCGTACGGGTATGAACCGTATGCTCTAGCCAACTGAGCTACCTAGGCATTTAATGGTGGAGATAAGCGGGATCGAACCGCTGACCTACGCAGTGCAAGTGCGTCGCTCTCCCAAACTGAGCTATATCCCCATAAGGAAAATATAAAATCTTAAGAATGGTGCCTAGGAATAGATTCGAACTATCGACCGTACGGGTATGAACCGTATGCTCTAGCCAACTGAGCTACCTAGGC
>NZ_JADYTX010000088.1 GCF_021531475.1 Fusobacterium perfoetens
ATAACAGTTTGTAGGGGAGTTCTGATACTCCCCTATAAAAATGGCTATTTATCAACTGTTTGTTGTGACATAGCCTTAAAAAATAAATAGGATTTTAAATTGGTTACTATCTTTTGAGGTAGTAACCTTTTTTTATTGGATTTTATAAAAATTTTTTCCGTAGATTACCAGCAGTACTCTCACGTTTTTCTCCTCGTATAATATTTATATAATAATTTTTTAATTATTAAGCTATTTTAATTTTTATGTAATATACTGTTATT
>NZ_JADYTX010000089.1 GCF_021531475.1 Fusobacterium perfoetens
CGTAACAAGGTATCCGTACGGGAACGTGCGGATGGATCACCTCCTTTCTAAGGAGCAATACATATTCTCTATTCTATTGATAGTGTTCTTCTGCGTTTGTAGCTCAGGTGGTTAGAGCACACGCCTGATAAGCGTGAGGTCGGTGGTTCGAGTCCACTCAAACGCACCATATGGGGATATAGCTCAGTTTGGGAGAGCGACGCACTTGCACTGCGTAGGTCAGCGGTTCGATCCCGCTTATCTCCACC
>NZ_JADYTX010000090.1 GCF_021531475.1 Fusobacterium perfoetens
AAACACTATTTAGGCTTTCTATTGCGTTTGTTGTGTAAATTACTTTTCTAACTTCCATTGAAAATTTGAAAATAGGACTTATTACATCCCAATTTTTGTTCCAGCTTTTCATAGAGTTTGGATATATCTTTTCCCAAGTTTCAGTTACTTTATCTAAATTTTGTAAAGCTATTTTTTCAGATGGAGCTTGGTATATACTTTTTAAATCATTTGCGAATAATTTTTTATCTTTATCAG
>NZ_JADYTX010000091.1 GCF_021531475.1 Fusobacterium perfoetens
CATATAAAGTAAAAATATTAAATTAAACAATTTTTATCATAGAAAGTTAAGATTTACAGAAAACTCTTCACACCCTCAAAAATTGATTTATTTAAAGCTCATCTCACTAAAATCACAAAACTCGCTATCGCTCAAACAGTTGTGATTTTTAGCGTTCAATGTCGCTTTATAAATCTAATTTTTCTCCATAATTTCCGTAATTTTTAATCT
>NZ_JADYTX010000092.1 GCF_021531475.1 Fusobacterium perfoetens
AGAAGTCCAATAGAATATAGGAAATTTAAAGAAAAAAATGTTGATAATTAAATTGAGTACTTGACAGGGTACAGATCATATATACTTTTTAAATCATTTGCGAATAATTTTTTATCTTTATCAGGAATATATCTTAGTGTATTACGCACTTGATGAACAATACAACGTTGATATTCTGTTTTTGGAAAAGCTACAGTAAC